>CAJWQN010000184.1 GCA_913045505.1 uncultured Rhodospirillaceae bacterium
TGCCGTCAACGGCGACGTGGAGGTTGCGGATTTCCAACATGGCTGTCAGCCGACCGCGCCCTCGAGGCTGATGCCGAGCAGCTTCTGGGCCTCGACCGCGAATTCCATCGGCAGCTCTTGCAGCACCTCGCGGCAGAAGCCGTTGACGATCAGCGACACCGCCTCTTCGTCCGACAAGCCCCGCTGGCGGCAATAGAACAGTTGGTCGTCGCTGATCTTCGACGTTGTGGCCTCGTGCTCGATCCGGGCGGTCCGATTGCGGGCCTCGATATAGGGCACCGTATGGCCGCCGCAATTCTCGCCAATCAGCAGCGAATCGCATTGGGTGTGGTTGCGCGCGCCCTCGGCCTTGCCCTGGACGCGGATCAGGCCGCGATAGGTCTGTTGGCCATGGCCGGCGGAGATGCCCTTGGAGATCACCGTGCTCGACGTGTCGCGGCCGATATGGATCATCTTGGTGCCGGTATCGGCCTGCTGGTGGTTGTTGGTGATGGCCACGGAATAGAACTTGCCGCGCGCGTGATCGCCCTGCAGGATCACGCTCGGATATTTCCACGTGATCGCCGAGCCGGTTTCGACCTGGGTCCAGGAAATCTTGGAGTTGCGGCCCCGGCAGGCGCCCCGCTTGGTGACGAAATTGTATATGCCGCCGCGGCCCTCGCGATCGCCCGGATACCAGTTCTGCACCGTGGAATAGCGAATCTCGGCGTCGTCATGGGCAATGAGTTCGACCACCGCGGCGTGAAGCTGATGTTCGCTCCGCATCGGCGCGGTGCAACCTTCGAGGTAGCTGACCGTGCTTCCCGTATCGGCGATGATCAGGGTGCGCTCGAACTGGCCGGTCTCGGCGGCGTTGATCCGGAAATAGGTCGACAACTCCATCGGGCAGCGCACGCCCGGCGGGATGTAGACGAACGAGCCGTCGCTGAACACCGCCGAATTCAGCGTGGCGTAGAAATTGTCCGCATAGGGCACCACGCTGCCCAGATATTTCCGGACCAGATCGGGATGGTTCTTGACCGCCTCCGAGATCGGGCAAAACACGATGCCGAGTTCGTTCAGCTTGGTCTTGAAGGTGGTCGCCACCGACACGCTATCGAACACGGCGTCGACCGCGACTCCGGCCAGCATTTCCTGCTCCTGGAGCGGAATACCGAGCTTTTCATAAGTGCGTAAGAGTTCGGGATCGACCTCGTCGAGGCTTTTCGGCCCTTCCGCTCGGCGCGGCGCCGAATAATAATAGGCGTCCTGAAAATCGATCGGCGCATGGTGGACATTGGGCCAGGTGGGCGGCGTATCCTCGATCCCGCGCCACAGCCGAAACGCCTTCAGCCGCCAGTCGAGCAGCCAGTCCGGCTCGCCTTTCTTGGCCGAGATGAAGCGGACGGTATCCTCGCTCAGGCCCTTGGGCGCGCGCTCGGCCTCGATATCGGTGGTGAACCCATACTTGTAGGCGCCGCCGGTGATCGACTCGACTGTCTGGGCGGTATCCGCCGAAACTGCCATCGTGTTGCCTCTATCCAAATCCCGTGCCAGATTTCGTGAACGCGCTCCGGGCGTAACGACCGCCGCCCGCCGGTGGTCGCTAACCCGTGCCCGTGGCTGCCGCCACTCGCGACAATTCGACCGACGGCGGCAGCGCCGGAACCGCGATTTCGGCGAGGCTGACTCCGGCCAGCGCCTGGCTCATCGCATCGTTGATGCGCCGCCAGTTGACTCTCGACGGGCAACAGTTCTCCAACCCGCAGGACCCGGGTCCATGCTCGATACACACGGTCAGCGCGATCGGGCCGTCGACCGCGGAGATGATCTGCTCGACCGAGATTGCCTCCGGCGCTCGCGCCAGCCGGTAGCCGCCGTCCCGGCCCCGGATCGATTCAAGCAGGCCGTCCCGGGCCATGTTCGCCAGTACCTTGCTCACCGTCGGCACCGGCAGCGACGTCGCCTCGGCCATGGTCAGCGCGGCATGGACCGAATTCGGATCGCGCGCGATCGTGGTCATCAGAAGCACCGCGTAATCAGCCATCCTGCTCAAGCGAATCATTCCGTCCCTCTCGCCACCCTAAGCGCAGCCGCCGCGCGGCCGACCGGCGCTCCGGCGCATCAAATGCTGACCAAAATAGTCGTATATTGAAATATGCGACCGCTCCGCCTTTGTCAAGGCGGCCCACAGACCGCCGGACCGTCGCCGCCGGCGGTGGCTTTGGAGCGGGATGGGGGTGGGGTATGGTGACTGCCGGGACCGGACGGGTTGGTCAACGACGAGGCCATGTCGGCAGCCATCAGCACCGCGCTTCGGGAGCTTTGCGATGATCCGGGCTCGTGCAGGGAGTGGCTCCCGCACGCGGCCGGCCTGCTCCATGCCGAGCGGGGCCTGGATGCGGTCTCGACCCGGGAACTGACCAGCGCCGCCGGTGCCAACCTGGCCGCCTTCGCCTATTATTTTGGCGGCAAGGACGGCCTTGAGCAGGCGGTGATCGCGCATGTGATCGATTGCAGCCGGGAGCGCATGGGTCCGATCTTCGCCCGGCTCGGCGAGGAGATGGCGGCGGCCGGCGAAGACCGCCGCCGCCTGGCCCGGGCAACGGCGGCGTTCGTCGGCGACTATCTACATGCCAGCTTGCCGATCGGGCCGGAAAACTGGGTGCTGACCGTGGTCATGCGGGCCATGAGCGAGCGCTCGGACGCCCATGACCGGCTCTACGAGGCCCTGTTCGCGCCCATGCTCGGCACCATGCACGCCTTGGCGGCGGCGGCCACCGGCCGCGATCGCGACGATCTGGAGACCCGGATTCTGGCCACCGCCACGTTCGGCGAGATGTGGACCTTCCGCCACAATCGGGCGGTGCTGCCGCGCGACCTGGGTTGGGACGACTTCACCCGCGCCCAGATCGATCAAGCGGCGGGGTGGTGTCCCGGCGGATTCTGTCCCGACTGGGCCTGCCACTCGATGAACTCGGAGCTGCCGTGGTCGGTAAGGACGCGGACCCGCAAACGAGCGATCGGTTGCGACAAGCATGAGAACGACCGGTTTCCGTTCAACATCCGTCGCTCCGGCGGACCATCGCCGATGTCGCTTTTTGTCAATGCACAAACGGAGACAGTGCGATGCCGGCGGTGGGGACCTTCCACGGCATCAAAACCTGCCCTCGCCCCGCCGAAAGAGGTGGAGCATTGGTCGCGGACCACGCCGCGGGAAAAGCTGATCAAGATCGGCACCAAGGTCGTTCGCCACGGACCCCTACCACCCGCGCCGGTTGACGACGGGATGTATGGTGCGAACGCCCTTCGTGCTACCATCGTCGGCAGCTGGCGGGAGCCATGTGGCCATTCTCGGTCTATACCGTTCTATCACCGAATCAGTCTATTCTTGTGATCAGGGCTTTCGCCCGCACACCGGTTCCACAACAGTGACTCATGATCATGCGCACTTTGAACACCATCGAAAAAGCTCTCGCGCTCAATCTGGATCCGCTGAAATACGGCACCATAGCCGAAATCGGCGCGGGGCAGGAGGTCGCGCGCCTGTTCTTCGGGGCCGGGGCCGCGGCCGGCACAGTGGCGAAAACCATCTCGGCCTATGACATGCAGTTCAGCGACGCCATTTACGGCCTGGCGCCGGGCGGGCGCTATGTTGCCCGGCCGAGGCTCGAAAGCATGCTGGAAACGGAATTCAGATTGGTGGAAGAGCGCATTCGGGATTCGCGTCCGAAGGAGTCGACCTTTTTCGCCTTTGCCGACACCGTCGCGACCCAAGGCTACAAGAAGCGGTCCGAGTGCCATGGCTGGCTCGGCGTGCGCTTTCAGCATAGTCCTTCGGCCGCGCCGGACGATATCATCCTGCATGTCCGGCTACTTGACGCCACCGCGTTCGAACAACAACAGGCGGTTGGCATACTGGGCGTTAATCTGATTTACGGCGCCTATTTCCTGGCCGGTGACACTCCTGGGCTGGTGCGCAGCCTGATCGACAATATCGAAGACGGCCGGGTCGAGGTTGACATGATCGACTTCGGCGGACCGATTTTCGATCAGGTCGACAAGCGCTTGGTGGCGTTGGAAATGGTGCAGGGCGGCCTGTCGGCCGCGGCAATGATTTCACCGGCCGGCGACAGCTTGCTGCCCGCCGATGCGTTCTATAAGAAGCATGTATTGGCCATGCGCGGTACATTCCGCCTGGTGCTCAAAACCCATCTCGACATGTTCGATTGCGGCCGCCGCCGGTTCTTTGGCGAGTCCGATGTCGATGAAGCCGATATCGTGGCGCTGGCCGAAATTCCGTTGTCCGATGCAATGGCGTATGGGCAGATCGACAGCAACGATATCCTGGCCCGGATCGAACAGCTGAACATGCTCGGGTTCACGGTGCTGCTGTCGAGCTATCGGCGGTTTTTCGAACTCCGCCAATATATCAATCGATATAGTCGACGAAAGGTTCGGGTTGTGACCAGCCTGGCCGATGTCTTGGAGATATATAGCGAATCCACCTACACCGATCTTAAGGGCTCGATTCTGGAGGCGCTCGGCAAGCTGTTTACCGAAGATACCAAGCTTTACGTCTATCCGCGTTTGGGGCCGGACGATGAAATTATTACCTTGGAATCACTGGCTGTCCCCGAGGAGGTGATCCATTTATTCGCCCATTTCCGCGAACGCGAACTGGTCGTGCCGCTGATTGACTACGCGGAAGACTGTCTGGCGTTCGAACTGTCGGCAGTGCTACAGGCGCTGCAAAACGGCGGCAACGACTGGAAGGCGGCCGTGCCGCCCGAGGTGCACCAGGTGATCATCAATCGCGATCTCGCGCGCTCGTTTGTGGCGGATCCAAGGCAAAACACAAGAAGCCCGTGACCTGCTAGGTCCCATCCACGAATGGTTCACCGAGGGCTTCGACACCGCCGACCTGAAGGACGCGAAGGCGCTGTTGGATGACCTGAAATAGCCGCTGTGGCAAGTATCGGGGATGGCGGCTTGGGGTCAGGAGCGACGGTTCGTGGCGGGGCATTTAATGGTCTGATGTGGGGCCAGGAGCAGACTTCGTCTTATCAATGCGGTCTAGCCGAACTTGTTGGTCTTGGGGAAGCCGGTCGGGGCCAGGCGGCCGGCGTTGCCGCGCTTGCCCTGTCAGGGCGCGAGGTGGGTGATGATGTTCCGGGAAAATCGAATTCCGTGATGAAATCGGAATATGCTCTAATGCCGCCGGCGGGCCTCCAATGTGCCCGACCGTGCCCAATAACTCGTAGGTCTCGGGAGTGCGACAATTACCATGAAGAATCAGAGCGACAAATCATTGAAATGGGTCGGAACCCGTCCGATCAGGCCGGACGGGATCGAGAAGGTGACCGGGGCCGCCCGGTTCGGGGCCGATTATTCGGTGCCCGGCATGTTGGTCGGCAAGATCTTGCGCAGCCCGCATGCCCATGCCCGCGTCCTGGCCATCGACGTCGCCAAGGCGGCGGCGCTGCCGGGGGTCAAGGCGGTCGTCACGTCGGCGGATTTTCCGGACCATGAGTCGGTCTATTCCGGGCCCGACCGGCTGGAGCGGAACATGGCCCATTTCACGCGCAATATCATGGCCCGCGAAAAGGTGTTCTACGAGGGCCACGCGGTCGCCGCCGTCGCCGCGACCAGCGCCATCGTCGCCAAAGAGGCGCTGGCCCTGATCGAGGTCGACTACGAGGTCCTGCCCCATGTCATCGACGTGCGCGAGGCGATGCGCCCGGACGCCCCCCTGCTCCATGAAGACATGATCACCCGGGGCCTCGAGCCTGTGCCCGAGCGGCCGTCCAACATTGCCAAGGTTCGGGAGTTCGCCATCGGCGATGTCGCCGCCGGTTTCGAGAAGGCCGACGAGGTGGTCGAGATGGCGTTCACGACCCGGCCGGTCCATCAGGGCTATATCGAGCCGCACGCCTGTCTAGCCAGCGTTGCGGCCGATGGTAAGGCGACAATCTGGAGCTCCAGTCAAGGTCAGTTCATGGTGCGCGCCATGACGGCCTTGCTGACCGATATACCGCAGAGCGACATCCGTGCTATTCCGGCTGAAATTGGCGGCGGCTTCGGCGGTAAGACTATCATCTATTTGGAGCCGGTAGCGACCATGCTGTCCAAGAAATCCGGCCGTCCGGTGAAGATGGTGATGACCCGCGAAGAGGTGTTCCGGGCGTCGGGCCCGACATCGGGCTCCATGAGTACGGTCAAGGTCGGCGCCACCAAGGACGGTAACATCGTCGCTGCGCAAGGCACGTATTATCTGCAGGCGGGCGGCCTGCCCGG
>CAJWQN010000185.1 GCA_913045505.1 uncultured Rhodospirillaceae bacterium
TGGGCGAAATCCGCGGCCTCGGCGACAACCGCCTTGACCTCCCGGTCGATGTCCTTGAGCGCGGCCTCGTCGGCACCGCCGCTCTCGATCAGGCGCTCACGGGCCTGGGCGATCGGGTCCTTGGACTCGCGCATCTCCCGCACTTCTTCCTTGGACCGATACTTGGCCGGGTCCGAGATCGAATGGCCGCGATACCGGTAAGTCTTCATTTCCACGATCATCGGCCCGTTGCCGGCGCGCACGAACGAGGCCGCCTCCCGCGCCGCCGCCAGCACCGCCAGCACATCCATGCCGTCGCATTGGATGCCGGGAATCCCGAGGCCCTCGCCGTGGCGGAAGAATTCGATCTGAGCGGCGGCGCGGCTGGTCGCCGTGCCCATGGCGTACTGGTTGTTCTCGATCACATAGACGACCGGCAGCTTCCACAGCGCGGCCATGTTGTAGGACTCGTAGACCTGCCCTTGATTGGCGGCGCCGTCGCCGAAAAAGGTGAAGCAGACCCGGTCCGATTCCCGGTATTTGAGGGCGAAGGCAAGGCCGGTTCCCAGCGGCACCTGGGCGGCGACGATGCCGTGGCCGCCGAAAAAGCCCTTGTCGGGCGCGAACATGTGCATCGAGCCGCCCTTGCCACCCGATGAACCGGACTCCCGGCCCATGAGTTCCGCCATCACCTGCTTCGGGTCCTCGCCGCGGGCGAGCATATGAGCGTGACAACGGTAGCTGGTGATCATGGGATCGTCGCGGGTGACGGCGTGCTCGACCCCGACCGCCACCGCTTCCTGGCCGATATAAAGATGCAAGAAGCCGCCGATCAGCCCCATGCCGTACATCTGCCCGGCCCGTTCCTCGAACCGCCGGATCAGCAGCATTTCCCGATAATATTGCGCGAGTTGCGCCGCATCCGCTTCGACGGCGGCGGTGGCGAGCTTCGGCTTGCGCTTGGTGACGGCCATCGAACCTCCGACCTATGGGACCGAGTGCCGAGGCGACCCGATCATCAGACCTCGACTCTCAGAATAAGGGTGGCATGGTCACCGGGCAAGCGTGGCCGATGTCAATCCTCGGCCGGCACGATCAGAACCCGGTCTTCGGCCAGGCCGTAATTGAGCACCAGCCGGGCTTGCTCTTCCAAGAGGTCCGGGTCCAGGCTGGCCGTACCGAGCAGCGCCACCCGCCGTTCCAACCGATCGCGCCGGGCGCGGGCATCGGCGAGGTCCTGGCTCAGGCGCTCGAGTTGCTGCGAGGTATGGAGCCAAGCCAGCAGGCCTCGCTCACCCTCAACCGTGTGATATGCAATGTAGAGCCCGATACCGACCAGGAACATCGGCGCCACGGCCCGGCGCATGCGCCCGCGAAGGGTCTGCTGTGCTGACACGGGGCGAGTGAACACGTTCGGTCCGGCCCTGTCAACGATCGGCCCGCGCGCTCAGTCCGGCAGCTTGGCGGCCTTCAGCACCGCATCGGTGAAATCGGTGTCTTGCAGGGATGCCTTCAGCAATGTGGCACCAGTCAAATCGGCGCCCTTGAGAGAGGCGCCGTCGAGCCGTGCCGCCGACAACACCGCGCTGGTGAGATTGGCGCCGCCGAGATTGGCGCCGGCCAGATTGGTGGGCCAGGCTCGGGCGCCCTTCCCGCGCCCCAGTTCAACCGGCCCCAGAGAGGCCTTTCGCAGCGACGCGCCCTGAAACGAGGCGGAAGTGAAAGTGCAGCCGGAAAGATCGGCGCCGTCCAGATTCGCCTTGTCCAGGTTGGCGCGACCCAGGTCGGCCAAACGAAGCATGCATCCCTCGAGTTGGGCGTTGGCGAAAACCGTCCCCTCGAGCAATGCCCCGGCGAGATTGACGCCGGCCAGCTTGATCCCGGTCAGGTCCCGGTTGGACAGATTGGCCCGCTTGCCGTCGGTACCATCGGAGTTGATCCACAAATAATGATCCCTCAGGGTCGTCTTGATTTCGGGCGCAAGATCGGCCGGAAGATTGAATCCGGCGTTGCCCGGCAACTCGACGCCCGAGACCAGGGCATTGTCGAAATTGGAACCGCTGAGATCACAGCCGCCGAAATTCGCGTCCTCGATCACGGCGTTGGAGAGGTTGACCTCGCGCAGCACCGCGCCGGCGAAGTTGGTTTTGGCCAACACGCTGCCGCTCAAATTGGCGCCCTTGAGCTTGGCCGAGCCGAAATCGGCATTGGTGAGATCGGCCTTGGACAGGTCCGCCATGATCATTTCAGCACCGTTGAACTTGGCCCCGGCCAAGGAACTCCCGATCAGTTTCGCCTCCGACAATTGCGATTGCGACAAATCCGCCCGTTCGAGCTGAGCGCCCGAAAGATCAGCGCCCTCGGCGCCGGCGGACGTGTCCTTCATGGATTCCGGACGGCTGTCGCCCATGGCCGAATCGCGCAAGGATCCGGGCCGGAAATCGGCGCCCTCAAGCTTGGCGTCGGCGAGCTTCGCGCCGCGCAGGCGGGCACCACGCAAATCGGCGCGGCTCAAATCGGCGCCGGTCAGATTGGCCTCGGTCAAATTGGCCGCGAACAGGTCCGCAAGCTTGAGATTGGTTCCCAGAAGCATGGCGTGGCTGAGATCGCAACCGCTGAGCACCGCGCTTTCGAGGTTGACCCTGGGCAGGGTCGCCCCGGCCAGATTGCGCTTTACGAGGTTCGCGCGAATGCCGCCGGGCCGCCCCAACACATAGGCTTTGTGTTTCTTGAGAGTCGGCAGCAGCAACCGAATGTTGAATTGCGGTGGCGCCAATTTACGGTTCTTTGCCGGCGGCCCGATCGGCCAAATCCCGCCGCCAGGGCGCATAGCGGGCCGCCTCGCCGAGCCGCTCTTCGATCCGAATGAGCCGGTTGTATTTGGCCAATCGGTCGCTCCGCGACAACGATCCGGTCTTGATCTGGCCGCAATTGGTCGCGACCGCGAGATCGGCGATCGTGGTGTCCTCGGTCTCGCCGGAGCGATGGGAGAGAACCGCCCGATAGCCGGCCCGGTGGGCGAGTTCGACCGCCTCCAGGGTTTCGGTCAAGGTGCCGATCTGGTTGACCTTGATCAGGATCGCATTGGCGACGCCCTTCTCGATGCCCGCGCCGAGCCGTGCTGGGTTGGTCACGAACAGGTCGTCGCCGACCAATTGGACACGGCGGCCCAGAGCGGTGGTCAAGCCGGCCCAGCCGTCCCAGTCGTCCTCGCCCAGACCGTCCTCGATCGACCAGATCGGGTAGTTGTCCACCAAGTCGGAGTAATAAGCGATCATGTCGTCGGCGCTCAGGCTTCGGCCCTCGCCGGCCAGGGTATAGACCGTTCCGTCCTGGAACTCGGTCGCCGCCGAATCGAGCGCCAGCGCGATGTCGCGGCCCGGCTCGTAGCCCGCCGCCGTGACCGCCTTGAGGATGAAATCGAGCGCTTCGCCGTTGCTCGCGAGATTGGGCGCGAAGCCGCCTTCGTCGCCGACCGCGGTGTTGTGGCCGGCGGCGCCGAGCAGGCCTTTGAGGGCGTGGAAAATCTCCGCGCCCCAGCGCACCGCCTCGGCGATGCCGCCGGCCCCGACCGGCATGATCATGAATTCCTGAATATCAAGGGAATTGTCGGCATGGGCGCCGCCATTGATGATATTCATCATCGGAATTGGCAGAATATGCGCGTAAGAGCCTCCTATATAAGAGAAAAGATGCGTTGACGCTTCGCCGGCGGCGGCCTTGGCGATGGCCAGGCTGACCCCCAGGATGGCGTTGGCGCCGAGGCGCGACTTGTTGGCCGTGCCGTCAAGGGCGATCATCAATCGGTCGAGTGCGATCTGATCCTCCGCGTCGCGGCCTGAAAGGGCGTCGAACAGCTCGCCGTTGACCGCATCGATCGCGCCTTGCACGCCTTTGCCGCCATAGCGCCGCTCATCGCCGTCGCGCCGTTCGACCGCTTCGTGGGCCCCGGTGGAGGCCCCCGACGGGACCGCCGCGCGGCCGATCCGCCCGGATTCGAGGCGGACGTCGACCTCGACCGTCGGGTTGCCCCGGCTGTCGAGAATTTCGCGGCCATGAATATCGACGATTGCGGTCACGGCAAGCCTCCCAACTCCGTTCCGTGGCAAGTATGGGCGCCCGGCCAAGGATCATGCAACGGACTTGACCGGATTTAATATAATTCAGGCCAGGCCCGCGACGACAGGGCGCCGGTTGCCACTTGAGGACCAGGTCCAGGACGGCGATGATGGCCCGAGGCACGCAACGCGGGACCCGAACGATGACCCATGCTCCTTCCGTACCGGTCGGCGGACAGTCTTTTGTCTCCGGTGATCGAAGCCAGCCGCTCTGGACCAAGACCGTACCCCGAATGCTGGCCGAGACGGCGGCCCGGTTCGGCGCCCGGGACGCCGCCGTCTTCCCGGAAAGCGGCGTTCGGTGGACCTACGCGGATCTGGTGAGCGAAGTGGATGCGCTGGCCGCCGGGCTGCTGAAGCTGGGGCTGGCCAAGGGAGATCGGATCGGCATCTGGTCGCCCAATCGGCCGGAATGGATCGCGGCGCAATACGCGACCGCGCGGATCGGCCTGATCCTGGTCAACATCAACCCCGCCTACCGCCTGGCGGAACTGGAATACGCCCTCAACAAGGTCACCTGCAAAGCGGTCATCATCGCGTCGCGATTCAAGAGCAGCGATTACGTCGAGATGGTCCGAACCCTGGCGCCCGAGTTGGACCGCTCCCCGCCCGGCCACCTCCAGGCCGCCCGCCTGCCCGATCTCGACATCGTCATCCGCATGGGCTCGGACTCCACGCCGGGCATGCTCAATTACGATGAGGTCGCGGGTCTGGGTGGGGCGGCGGAACATTCGAGACTGGACGGATTGTCCGACGCGCTGGACCCGCACGAGGCGATCAACATCCAATTCACCAGCGGCACCACCGGGTTTCCCAAGGGCGCGACCCTGACTCACGTCAACATCGTCAACAACGCCCGGTTCGTGGTCGGGACCATGAACTTCACCGAGGCGGATCGGCTATGCATTCCAGTGCCGCTGTATCATTGCTTCGCGATGGTTCTGGGTTCGATGGGCTGCGCCGCGACCGGCGCGGCGATGGTGTTTCCGAGCGAAGCCTTCGAGCCGGAGGCGACCCTGCGCGCGATCCAGGTCGAGCGCTGCACCGCGCTTTACGGGGTGCCGACCATGTTTGTCTCCGCACTGGAGCACCCCGAATTCGCCGACTTCGATCTCACCTCGCTGCGCACCGGAATCATGGCCGGGGCGCCCTGCCCGATCGAGGTCATGAAGCGGGTCGTGACCGAGATGCACATGCCCGAGGTGACCATCGCCTACGGCATGACCGAGACCAGCCCGGTTTCGTTCCAGTGCCAGGTGGACGACGACATCGAACGCCGGGTGTCCACGGTCGGCCGGGTTCATCCCCATGCCGAGGTCAAGATCGTCGATGAGACCGGCGCCACCGTTCCTCTCGGCGTCCAGGGCGAGTTGTGCACCAGGGGCTATCTGGTGATGCTCGGCTATTGGGACGATGACGAGCGGACCCGGGACTCGATCGACGACGAGGGCTGGATGCACAGCGGCGATTTGGCCCGGATCGACGACGAGGGCTATTGCAAGATCGTCGGCCGGGTCAAGGACATGCTCATCCGGGGCGGCGAGAACGTCTATCCGCGCGAGATCGAGGAATATCTGTTCCGTCATCCGAAGGTCCAGGAAGTCCAGGTGTTCGGCGTCCCGGACGCCAAGTTCGGCGAGGAAATCTGCGCCTGGATCGTGCTCAAGGCAGGCGAGACGGCGACCGAGGACGAGTTCAAGGACTTCTGTCGGGGGCAGATCGCGCACTTCAAGATTCCGCGCTATATCCGCCTCAAGACCGAACTGCCGATGACGGTCACCGGCAAGCCGCAAAAATTCAAAATGCGCGAAGTCATGATCGACGAACTGGGCCTGGAGGTCGCCGAAACGGCCTGAGGGTTCACCCCTCGTTTCCCGGGTCACGTCGGACGCCGGATTGTTGGCGCGAAGGTGGCCAGTCACGGGCGGTACGTCACCTTCCAATTGGTCGGGGTTGCCGCGCCGGTTGACGGGAGGGTTGTGCGCGGATGAGCCGAGAACAGCCCCAAACGGGCCGCGGGAAGCGGCCTGCACGGCGACGCGCGGCCCGAAGCCGGAAACTCATACGACCTGTCGATAGCACTTTGAATTGACCGCTTTACGTAGCACATGAATTGACCGCTTCT
>CAJWQN010000186.1 GCA_913045505.1 uncultured Rhodospirillaceae bacterium
GCTATCAGACACCCCATGAGGTCCTCATGAATGCCCCCCGTGGTGCACTTCCGACCTGAATCTGCCTGGGGTCATTGGTAGAATGGGGTCATTGTACTTATTGATGAGCATTCCATGGATGAGATGGATCGCCGTTCCATCTTTCGTGGATCGTGAGTCTCCTTCCTGACTCACCTGCTCGCAGCAGGGTCATAATAGTTCAATGTCCCCTGTAATCCCCAATGTCCCTGTAATAGTGTCGTCGCTACGGTGGACACACGACCGGCCGGGATCGCGGCGCGAACCAGAATTTCGTCGGTCATTGGGCGCCGGTTTCGCCGCCGTTCAGCACGAGGCCGGCGCCCAGGCCCTGGCCAATCTCTCGGCCTCGGCAATATCGTCCGGGGTCATCTCGGCGGCCAGATCGGTCATCTGGAAACCGGCGTAGATATGTCCGCTGGCCGCGGAAATCTGGTACCACCGGTAGGATTGGATCAGGTCCTCGAGCGCGCCGGCTCCGGACCGATAATGCTGGGCGAGCGTGTACTGCGCGTCGGCGTCGCCGCATTCGGCGTGCTCGGCGGCGCTTCGGAACGCACGCGCTTCGGACCGGGCCTCGAGCAGGGCCTTGACCGGGTTGGGAATGTCGGGCACGGGAATCTTGTCCAGAAAGGCGATCGTGTCACAACCCGCGCAGACCGCGCCGGCCAGCATTAGGGCCGCGAGCGGTCGAATCGTCGGCCGGGCGTTCAAATCAGCTTCCGGGCGCTGAGATTGCGCATCAGCGCGCCGACGCCGAACCGCCAGGGTTCGATCTCGTCGCAGTGATTGACCCGGTTGATCAGGGCGCCGAGCGGCGGCGAGGCGATCGCGACCACGTCGCCGAGCCGGTGGGTGAAGCCCTGTCCCGGCGCGCCCCGGTCTTGAGCGGGCGCGAACATGGTGCCGGTCATCAGGACCAGGCCGTCCGGATATTGGTGGTTCTCGTTGATGGTCTGGGCGACCAGATCGGCCGGCTTGCGGCTCATCAGGCTCATATGGGAGGTGCCGACCATGGTGAACTGATCCTCGCCCTCGACCGCCAGGCTGATCTCGACCCGCTCGAGGTCGTCGAGCGAGAACGTCGAGTCGAACAGCCGGATGAACGGCCCGATTGCGCACGAGCCGTTGTTGTCCTTGGCGCGGTTGAGCAGCAGCGCACTGCGCCCCTCCATGTCGCGAAGATTGACGTCGTTGCCCAGGGTCGCGCCGACGATCTTGCCCCGGCAATCGACCACCAGCACCGCCTCGGGCTCCGGATTGTTCCAGGTCGAAAACTTCGGAATCCCGATCTCGGCGCCGAGCCCGACCGCCGACATCGGCTGCGCCTTGGAAAACACCTCGGCGTCGGGGCCGATTCCGACCTCCAAATAGGGTGACCACAGGCCGCGGCCGGTGAGCGACTCCTTGAGCCGCGCCGCTTCCTCCGATCCCGGCCGCACGCCGCTGATATCGGCGCCGATTTCCTTGGCAAGGGTCTCGCGAACCCCTTGCGCCCCGCCCGGATCGCCTTTCGCCAGTTCCTCGATCAGGCGCTCCATCAGGCTGTCCATGAACGTGACCCCGGCGGCCTTGATGCATTGCAGATCGATCGGCGCCAGAAACCAGGGCCTGGTCGGATCACGAGCGTCCGGGACCGTGTTGGCCAGAATCGCATCGACGCCGCCGAGACGGATGGCGGCGCCGGTGTTGGCGATCGCGAACGCGGGATCGGCGGCGTTCATCAGGTCGGCCGAGGTCGGGAAGGCCTGGCTGATGTCGTAGACTCCGTGCTCGGCGATCGCGACCACCGATGGGCCGCCGCCGTTGGCGTCCGGCACCCAGGCCCGGCCGACCAATGCACCGGCGCAGCCGTCCTCGGGCAGAACGATCTCGGCGTCCAGGGTGAATTCCATCTATGCCCCCAACAAGAACTGCCGGAATATTGGCCCAATTCCGGCCGCGCGACAACGGCCAGTCGTTTTGCTGTCGGCGGTCGATTTGCTTCCGCGTCTGGTCTATGATCGGTGGCGATGAGAGCGACCCGATGCCGACCGCCGTATCCTCCAGCTTCGATGTAGCGTTCTGGTTCATTGGCAAGGCCGATGCCGAAGGCGTGACCTTGCCGACCATGAAGCTGCAACGGCTCATGTTCCTGTCCCAGGCCTATTTCGCGGCTTCGACCCGCGGCGAGCGGCTGATGCCGTCCGTGTTCGTCAGCTCGGAGCAGGGGCCGATCGAGCCCAACATGGTGCGCCTGGCCGGTCTTGCATCCCAAAATATCGAGACCCTGGAGTTGCACGCCCCGGTGCGCGGCTTTCTGGACGGCATTTGGGATACCTTCGGCCTCCAATCCCTCGACAAACTCGACGCATTGGTGATGGCAAATCAGGCCGTGCGCGAGGCGATGGGCGAGGGTCGCAACACCGAAATCAGCGCCACCGCCATGCACAATCATTTCAGTGCCGACCTGCGCCACAGCCGGGTCCTCGACAGGCTGCGGGAACCCGGCGCCTCGGGCACCAAATCCAAATCGAAACCGAAAGTGGAAATCCCCAAATTCCACCGCGGCAAGCCGGTCAAGAAATGGCTCCCCGGCATGAAGCCAGGGTAAGCCCGGACGTGGCTCCGCGTTTCGGTTTTGGCAAGACCTTCCTGGTGCTGATCGCGGCCGCATCGGCGGCGGCCGGCTGCAACAAGCCCGAGGTCCATCTGGACGGCGGTCCCAGCCATCATATGGACGGCGGCTTTCGCAATCCGCCGGGAAGCCCGGAACGGGACGCCTCGATCCTCGACTTCGTCGCGTTCTTTTGGCGGCGGATGACCGAAGGGGACGATGTCGCCCGACTGCCGCCGGGCCACGCCTTGGCGAGCGAGGTGGCGCTCGCGATGCTCGAGGCCGCGCCAGCCGATCGGCGGCTCACCTGGATCGGTCATGCGGCGTTCCTGATCGGACTCGATCGGGTCAACATCCTCACCGATCCGTTCTTCAGCGATTACGCCTCGCCGTTTCCGCCGCTCGGCCCCAGGCGGTCGGTGGCGCCGGGAATCGCACTCGACGATTTGCCGCCGATCGACGCGATCCTGATCTCCCATAGCCACTATGATTCGCTCGATACGGTCGCATTGCGGGCGTTGGCGGTGCGCAACCCGGAGGCGCGGGTCCTGGTGCCGCTGGGGTTGGGCGGATTGGTGCGCGAGCAGGGATTTCGCGACATCACCGAACTCGATTGGTACGACCGCGCGACCATCGGCGCGGTCGAGATTCAGGCGATCCCGGCCATCCATACCTCCAACCGCGGCCTGTTCGATCGCAACCGCACCCTATGGGCCGGATTCGCGATCACCGGCGCGGACGGCTTCCGGCTGGTGTTCGCGGGCGATACCGCCATCGGCCCGGCGTTCGACTCGATCCGCCAAACCATCGGCGCCAGCGACCTGGCCCTGGTCCCGATCGGCGCCTATGAGCCCCGAACCGTGATGCGGGCGGTCCACGCGACCCCCGAGGAGGCCGCGGAGATCGCCCGGATTCTGGGCGCCCAGTTGGCGATCGGCATGCATTGGGGAACGATCCGGCTCACCGACGAGCCGATGATGGAGCCCATGGCGCGATTCCTCGGCGCCGAAACCCCGGGCATGACCAAACGAGTGATGCGGATCGGCGAAACCCTGGCCTTGGGGCACGCGATGGCGCGCCCGGCGGCGCGGCTTCAAATAAAGTAAATCACCAGATACACGGCCAGCAGCACCGCGACCCAGAGCACCGTCGAGCCGGTCGGCCAGGTCCGGGCGAGCACGCCGCGCGGGCCGTGGTGGCGGTAGACATCGGCGATAATGCTGTCGAGGCGCCATTTGAGGAATCCGGTGATGCGCCGCCAGGCGGTATCGATGGCGCGGCCCGCGCCGAGGGCCATGCGGGTGGCGATCCGGCGCCAGGTCCAGTCGATGTCGAGATTGAGCAGGCGCATCTCCGGCGGATACAGGCCGGACAGCATCAGCAAGGTGAAGGCCAGGGCCGAGTAGAACAGAAGCTGGCTCTGGGTGATCACATGGGTCAGCGTATAGGGCTCGTAAGGCGCCTCCCAAGGCAGCAGTTCGTAGAGCAGCCAGGGGTAGGACCCGTTGAAGACGCAAATGACAGCGGCGATCACCATCGCCGCCAGCATGTTGATCGGCGGCTCGCCGGGGCGCAGTCCGGAATCATGGGCGAAGAAGGCGAAGAAGGGAATCTTGATGCCGGCATGGTGAAACACGCCGGCGGAGGCGAACAGCAGGGCCAGGAACACGATCGTATGGCCTTCCTCGGCCGCCGAGGCCATGACCATCGATTTGCTGACGAAGCCGCTGAACAGCGGAAACGCCGAAATCGAGGCGGCGCCGACAATGCACAGGGTGGCGGTGATCGGCATCGTCTTGTAGAGCCCGCCCAGATCGGTGCCGTCGATCCGCCCGGTCATGTGCAGCACCGCGCCCATGCTCATGAACAGCAGCCCCTTGAACACCACGTCGTTGAAGGCGTGGGAGACCGCGCCGTTGAGCGCCAGTTCGGTGCCGAGTCCGATGCCGACCACCATGAACCCGATCTGATTGATCATGGAGTAGCCCAGCACCCGGCGCAGGTCGTTCTCGATCACCGCGAAGAAGATCGGGAACATGGTCATCGTGGCGCCGATGTAGATCAGCGCCTCGGTGCCCGGATAGCTCCGCGCCAAACAGTAGACCGCGACCTTGGTGGTGAAGGCGCTCAGAAACACGGTGCCGGTCGGGGTCGCTTCCGGATAGGCGTCCGTGAGCCAGATGTGGAGCAACGGGAAGGCGCATTTGATGCCGAAGGCGAGGAAAATCAGCAGGCCGCCGAGGCCGTCGAGCCCGATCAAGCCGAATTCGGTCGAGCCGGTTTCATGGACCCGGACGATGATGCCGGCGAACAGGATCACGCCCGAGGCGATCTGGACGATCAGATAGCGCAGGCCGGCGCGGTTGGCGCGTTCGGTCCTCCGCGCCCAGATCAGGAACACCGAGGACACCGCCATGATTTCCCAGAAGATGAACAGGGCGACGAGGTCGCCGGCCAGCACCGCGCCGATGGCGCTGCCGGCATAGAGCAGGGCGGCGATATGCTGCATGGGATCGCGCAGATGGAGGGCGAAGATGCCGGCTATGATCGCGGCGATGTGGAACAACAGGCCGAACAGGAAGCTCAATTTGTCGAGCCGGCCGAAGGTCAGCTCGTAGTCGAGCACACTGACCTGCCAGTGCACGCCGATCGGAATCTGAATCAGATTGATCAGAGAGATCACCGGCACCGCCACGACCCAGGTGGATTGCCAGCGCCGGGGCACCAGCGGCAGGATCAGCGCGCCGATGACGAACAGCAGGGCCGGGGGCAGCTCACCGATCATCGGGCTGTTCCCCGTAATAGTTCTCGGGCCGGGACAGAATCCGTCGCATTCCCTTGGCCAGCAGGACCAGCAGCACGCAGGCGACGAAGCCGTAGATTCCGTAAAATCCGAACCAGCCCTCGAAGGCCAGAATCGCATGCTTGTGGTAAAACAGATCCAGCGCGATCAGCACCGCGCAGACGGTGTAGAGGACCCTGAGCACCGTTTTCACGTTGCGCGGATGGTCGAGCCAATATTTGCGTTCGGTCATGGTTCGACGAGCTGCCTGAGCAGCGTATAGGCCGGGTCCGGGAACACGAACAGCACCAGGCATCCCGCTGCCGTGACCAGGATCGGCACCAGGCAGGCGAGCGGCGCCTCACGGTAGCCGTTGTCGAAATCGGTGGCGCCGGGGCCGGGGAAGAAGGCGCGGACCACGATCGGCATGAAATAGGCGACGTTGAGCAGGCTGCTCACGACCAGGATGGCGACCATCAAGACCTGACCGGCCTCCATCGCGCCCAGCGCCAGATACCATTTGCTCCAGGCGCCGGCGAAGGGCGGCAGGCCGATCACGCTCAAGCTGCCGACCAGGAACGCGGCCATGGTCACCGGCATCGCCCGGCCGATTCCACGCATGTCGCTGATATTTTCCTTATGCGCCGTGATGAGTATCGCCCCGGCGCAGAAGAACAGGGTGATCTTGCCGAACGCGTGGGTCAGGATATGCATGCTGCCGCCGACCACGCTGGCGCTCGAGGCCATCATCGCCCCGAGCACGATGTAGGACAATTGGCTGACCGTCGAATAGGCGAGCCGCGCCTTGAGATTGTCCT
>CAJWQN010000187.1 GCA_913045505.1 uncultured Rhodospirillaceae bacterium
CTTTTTCTTCGACTGGATCGAAATCACGCTGATCGTCCTGCCGCTGTTCGCGCCGCTGATGCGGACCATGGATTTCGGCGACCACATTCCCTTCCCGGTCGACATCGTGCCGTGGGTGGCGATCCTGCTGGCGGTCAATTTGCAGACCTCGTTCTTGACTCCACCGTTCGGATTCGCGCTGTTCTACATGAAGGGCGTGGCACCGTCGTTCGTGAAAATGCAGCAAATCTACTGGGGCATCATCCCGTTCGTGTCGCTGCAATTGATCGGACTCGCATTCGTGATCGCGTTTCCGGCGCTGGCGCTGTGGCTGCCCCACTACCTGCTGGATTGACCGCGCAAGGGTCGGCCGCCGGCGCCTAGCCCTTCGCTTCGCGGACCCGCCGAATCTGGCTCGCCACCGAGATGTCCATCACCGAGGGAACCTCCAACCCGCGGTCCTCGTAGACGACGCCGTCTGGATTGCCGGCCTGCCAGACCGCCACCGCCGCGTCACGCTCTTCGAGCAGCCAGCGAATCTGCGGCCGGAACAGACGCATCATCGCGCCGACCCAGCGGTTGGTGGGCCAGGTCGGGACCGCATGGTCGATCACGAACAGATCGAGCAGGGCGATGACGTCCTCGGCCCGATACCAGGTCTCGCCGGTAAGCCAGCGATTGGTGGTGAACAAGCGGGTCGAAAAGCCGTTCTTGTCCATGGAGATGCCGATCAGATGGCTGAGGGCGGCCTTGCCCGTTGGCCGCTCGACCGTGTTCGGCATCGGCGCGGGCCTGATACCCTTGGGCATGCCCTTGACCCGGACGAAGGTGTGGAAATGGCCGTGCTCGCCGCCGCGCAATTCGCTCGGGTGGGCATGATAGTAATACTGGGAGTGGCTGTCGTTGTCGTAGATGTCGCCGGCCGGATAGTGGTTCCATTCGGTGAAGGTGCCCTGGCCGCGCAGCACCTCCGCCACCACATTGGAGCCACCCTTGTCCAGGACCCGGTGGCACTCCTCGATCTCGGCGGCGGCCGCGGCCATCTCCTCGATCCGATCCATCGGCAGGATCGTCGGCGGCACCCGCGCGACTTTCGCCTGGCGCCGAACCAGGCTCTGCTTCAGGGAATCGAGATCCACGTCAGTCATCGCGACCAATCAAACCGATCCGGGCATTGAATGGAATACACGTATTCAAGAACATGGTCAGCCCTGGCAAGGCCGGAGCGGCCGATCACTGGGCCGGCTCCTCGAGGATCAGCCGGAATCCGATCAGAATATGCTTGATTTGCTCCGGCCGGGCATGGCGGGCGGCCGGGCGGCAGACTCCGCAACCCTTGTCGTCCCATGAGCCGCCCTTGACGACGAAACGGCCGGGATTGCCCGGAGACAGGGTCCATTCGAACACCTGGCCGGCGGCGTCGAGCATGCCGAACGGGCTCGCCCCGTCCGGATAACGACCGACCGGAACGGTCCCGAACGGCCCCGCGTCATGGCTGTTGAGCAGGGCCGGGTCAAACGTCTCGCCCCAGGGGAAGCGGCGGCCGTCGGTGCCGCGGGCGGCCTTCTCCCATTCCAGTTCGGTCGGCAACCGCCAACTCCGCGCGGTTCGCTCGCTGAGCCATCCGGCATAGGCATAGGCGTCGGCAATGGTGACCAGCACCACCGGGTGATCCTCCCGTCCCTCGGTCGGTCCGCCGGCCCAACGGTAGGGCGCGGTGCGCGAATAGGGATGGATCAGCCCGTAAGCATCCCAAGTCTGTTTGTCGACGTCGGGCTCTTCTCGGAAGTTATTGTCGACGAAGACCTCGTATTGGCGGTTGGTGATCGGCGTCCTGGTGATCCAGAACCGGCCGGTGTCATGGACCGAGCGCGGGCGCTCGTTTTCGTACCACTGGCGCTCGCGGGTAACGCCGTGTCGGTAGGCTGCCTCGTCCAGCCGGTAGGCGGCCTCGCGTTCGGCGCGATCGCTGCCGGCGATGAACGGCCCGGCCGGCACCATGACCACCGCCGGCACCGGGACCTCTTGCGCCAATGACGCGGTCGCGCCCGGAAGGACCGGAAGCACCGGATCCACGAGGGCCAGTCCGACCACGGCGCCGAGCCCGGACATCGTTGCGCGACTCACATCCATGATCGTCACTATAGCCGGGATCGCTTGCGCATGTGCCGTCGTCGAACGGCACCTAACGGAAAATTGATCAAAGGAGATTTGTCGACAGCCTGTCGGCGGGGTCATATCTGTGACCCTGAACGATCCATGGAAGAAGAGAGGGACCGAAGTGATGAAAGCGAACCTGAAAATGACCCGTCGTCGGCTGCTCGCGACCACGGTGATGCCGTTGGCGGTGGCCGCCATGGTCGGTGTCAGCCAGCCGGTCTCGGCCGATAGCCACGGGTGCAATCCCTGCGCGGCCTCGGCCTGCAGCGCCTGCAATCCCTGCAATCCCTGCGCCGCCAAGTCCGGCGCCTGCAATCCTTGCAATCCTTGCGCGGCCAAATGCGGCGCCTGCAATCCTTGCAATCCCTGCGCGGCCAACAACTAGCCCACGGGAGACTTGATCCCTGCCCCGGCCTCTTGTCGGGGCAGGTGCTGGCCCCCACATAACGGGCGCCATGAGACACATTCGCTTGATTGCCGTCCTCGGCGCGGTCGTGGCCATGCTCGGCGCCATCGGGCTGGCGGCCGGCGACGAGATCGCGGCGCCCGCGGCCTACGAGCGGGCGGCGAGTGGGAACCTGACCATCATCGACGTGCGCCGGCCCTCGGAATGGCGGGAGACCGGACTGCCCGAGGGCGCGGTCGGGATCAGCCTGCACAACATGGTGTTCCTGGAACGCGGCGATTTCGCGGCCGATGTGGCGGCGGCGCTGGGCGGCGATCGGGATGCGCCGGTCGCCACGATCTGCGCGGCCGGCGTGCGCTCGGCCCGCGCCGAGGAAATTCTCCGCGACGCCGGGTTCACCAATGTCGTCAACATCGGCGAAGGTATGATGGGCAACGACCGCGTTCCCGGATGGATACGGCGCGCCCTGCCGCGCAGGCCCTGTCCCGATTGTTGATTTCGTCGGTCGGCCTGTGCGCTCGTTGCGGCCATCCGGGTTGCCAGTGCCGGCCCAGGCCACTAAATTGGCGCCGCATTCCCTGAGGGGCAGGGAAACCGAGTCAACGCGTAGCCACCAGACGATCGAAAAGGACCGATTCCAATGATTGACCGGAAATTGCTTGCCGCTATCGCGATCGGCATAATCGCCGCGGCGACCGCCGTTCCCGCGCTGGCCGATGGTGACGTCAAAGCGGGGAAGAAGGTTTTCAACAAATGCAAGGTCTGCCACACCGTCGAGGACGGCGGAAAGCACAAGATCGGCCCCAACCTTTTCGGGGTGTTCGGGCGTACCTCCGGCACCTTGGAAGGTTTCAAGTACACCAAGGCGATGGTGGGTGCCGAAATCATCTGGGACGAGACGACCATCAGCGATTATGTCGCCAATCCCAAGAAGTACATCAAAGGCAACAAGATGGCGTTTCCGGGCCTCAAGAAAGAACAGCAGATCTTGGACTTGATCGCCTATCTCAAGACGGTCGTTCAATAACCGATCTGTTGCTCGTCACCGCGATCGGGGCCGGGATATTCCCGGCCCCTTAGGTTTGGCGCGTATCGCGCTGTCGCGTTGACCGTTCGGCGCGGCCCGTGGCAGTGTCGGGAACCGGAACCGGCTTGGGAAGGCGCGCCAGCCATGGAACTGATCGGCGAATACCGAATCGCGGCGCCGCGTGAGCAGGTTTGGGCGGCGCTGAACGATCCGGACGTGCTCAGGGCCTGTATTCCCGGCGTCGAGTCGCTGGAGAAAGCCTCCGATACCGAGTTCGCGGCCACCGTTCTCGCCAAGGTCGGACCGGTCAAGGCCCGGTTCGCCGGCACGGTGACCCTGAGCGATCTCGACCCGCCGCAGGGCTACACCATCACCGGCGAGGGTCAGGGCGGGGTCGCCGGCTTCGCCAAGGGCTCCTGCAAGGTGACCCTGGCCGAGGACGGGCCGGGGACCGTTCTGACCTATCTGGCCGACGCCCAGGTCGGCGGCAAACTGGCCCAGATCGGCTCGCGCCTGATCGCCGGGACGTCGAAAAAGATGGCGGACGATTTTTTTGGCAAGTTCGCCGAAAATGTCGGCGCCGGCGCCGCGCCCGCGGCGCCCGAGCAGGCCGCGCCGGCGGCGCCGGTCACCGAAGCCGCCCGTCCCGGCATTCCGCCGATCTACTGGATCGCCGGGGTGGTCGTGGCGGTGGCCCTTCTGCTGTGGATTTTCGCTTGACCGCTTGACCGCTTGACCTCGCGGACCGGCGCTTTCAAACTCCGAATCTGGGTATCGAGGGGAGGGATGAGGCCATGGCGATCACCGTTTCCATGACCGTCAACGGCGCGGCGGTGTCGGGCGAGGTCGAGGCGCGCACCCTGTTGGTACAATATCTGCGCGACCACCTGGGTCTGACCGGGACCCATGTCGGCTGCGATACCAGCCAGTGCGGCGCCTGCGTGATCCACGTCAACGGTGCCGCGGTCAAGTCCTGCACCATGCTCGCCGCCCAGGCCGAGGGTGCCACCGTGGTCACCATCGAGGGCGTGGCGGACGGCGCGACCCTGCATCCGATGCAGGAGGCGTTCCGGGACAATCACGGTCTGCAATGCGGCTTCTGCACGCCGGGCATGGTGATGAGCGCGATCGACATGGTCACCCGCCATCCGAATCCCGACGAAGCGCTGATTCGCCGTGAACTCGAGGGCAATCTGTGCCGGTGCACCGGCTATCACAACATCGTCAAGTCGATCGCGGCCGGCGCCAAGGCCATGGCGAGCTAATTGGGGAAACCAGTGGCGGGAGGCTGACATGACGGAAAACGGAATCGGCGCGCGGGTGGCGCGCAAGGAAGACCGGCGGTTCCTCACCGGGGCCGGCAACTACACCGACGACATCAACCGGTTCGGCCAGACCTACGCCTATTTTCTGCGCTCGCCCCATGCCCATGCCCGGATCAACCGGGTCGATACCGCGGCCGCCAGGGCGTCACCCGGCGTGCTGGCGGTGCTCACCGGCGCCGATATCGCCGACGCCGGCCTGGGCGGGCTGATTTGCGGCTGGATGATCCATTCCAAGGACGGCACGCCCATGAACGCGCCGCCCCACGCGGCGCTGGCGGCGGACAAGGTCCGTTATGTGGGCGACCATGTCGCCATGGTCGTGGCCGAGACCTACGCGCAAGCGCGGGACGCCGCCGAGGCCGTCGCGGTCGATTACGAGGAGCTTCGCGCCGTTATCGCCTTGACCGAGGCCGAGAACGCGGATGCGGCCCAGATTCACGACTCGGTGCCGGGCAATCTCTGCTACGACTGGGAATTGGGCGACAAGGCCGCCACCGACGGCGCCTTCGCCGCCGCCGCTCACGTCACCAGCCTGGACCTGGTCCAGAATCGGCTGATCCCCAACGCGATCGAGCCGCGCGCGGCGATCGGCGAATACGACCGGGCGAGCGACAGCTTCACCCTCACCACCACCAGCCAGAACCCCCATGTCACCCGTCTGGTGATGTCGGCGTTCGTCCAGATCGCGCCCGAAAACAAGCTCCGGGTGGTGGCGCCGGACGTGGGCGGCGGCTTCGGCTCCAAGATCTACATTTACGCCGAGGAGACGGTGGCGTTGTGGGCGTCCAAGCAGGTCGGCCGGCCGGTCAAGTGGTGCGCGGAACGGGCCGAATCCTTCCTCGCCGACGCCCATGCCCGCGATCATGCCACCCACGCCGAACTGGCGCTGGACAAGGACGGCAAGTTCCTGGGCCTCCGGGTCACCACCAAGGCCAATATGGGCGCCTATTTGTCGACCTTCGCCTCGGCGATCCCGACCTATCTCTATGGCACCCTGCTGGCCGGCCAATACACCACCCCCGCGATCTATTGCGACGTCCAGGCGGTGTTCACCAACACCGCGCCGGTCGATGCCTATCGCGGCGCCGGCCGGCCCGAGGCGACCTTCGTGGTCGAGCGTCTGGTCGAGGCGGCGGCGCGCGAGATCGGGATCGACCCGGCCGAGTTGCGGCGGCGCAATTTCGTTCCCGACGACGGCTTCCCCTATCAGACGCCGGTGATCCTGGCCTATGATTCGGGCAAATACGGCGAGAACCTGGATCAGGCGCTGGGCCTGGCCGATTATGCCGGTTTCGCCGC
>CAJWQN010000188.1 GCA_913045505.1 uncultured Rhodospirillaceae bacterium
GACCAGGCCGAACGGGAGCGCCGTGCGATTGTCGTCGCCACCACCGCGCCCCAGGCCGCCGGCGTCCAAGCCGATGGCGGACGGTCCCCGGTCAGCGGCTTGATGACCGCGGCCGAGGCCCGCGGCTTTGTCCGCGCCCTGGTGCCGCGGCCATGGCCGGCGGACCGCGCGGCCTTGCTCGAGGCGGTGGAATCGGCGGCGTTTCAAGCCTCGCTCGGCGGCGGCGCCGACGTGGCTTGGCTCAGCGATGGGCTCGACGGCGGCGATCCCGAGATCGCCCGTGATCTGGCCGGGCGCTTGCAGCGGCTCGGCACGCTCCGGCTCTATGTTGATGACCCCAGGCATCTGGCCAAGCTGTTGGTCCCGCCCGAGACCGGCTCGCCCGACATGCGCCTGGAAATGCTGCGCGCGGTGGCGGGCCCCGCGACACCGGTCTGGGTTCGCGCCAGCACGGTCGACGGGCGCCTCTTGGCCCGCCAGCGCCTGGATTTCGCCGACGGCGCGTTGCGCGCCGCGGGCGAATTGGATCTGCCCCGGGACCTGCGCAACGACATCGCCCGGATCGAAATAGAGGGCGAGGCCAGCGCCGGCGCGGTGGTGCTGATCGACGCGCGCTGGCGTCGGCGCCCGGTCGGGCTCGTCTCGGGCGGGAGCTTCGAGACCAGCCAGCCCCTGTTGTCCGACCTCTACTATCTGGAACGGGCGCTCAGTCCCTACAACGAGGTCGAGCGGGGCACGGTCCGGGCGTTGCTGGAGGGCGAGTTCGCGGCCCTGATCCTGGCCGATGTCGGCCGCGTGCTCGATGACGACCGCCAGGCGCTGGAGCGATGGATCGCCGAGGGCGGGGTGCTGGTGCGCTTTGCCGGCCCCAGGCTTGCGGCCGGGGTCGACAGCCTGGTTCCGGTACGTTTGCGGGCCGGTGGCGGGCGCACCCTGGGCGGGGCGTTGTCGTGGGATCAGCCCATGGCCCTGGCCCGGTTCGCCGAGGATTCGCCGTTCGCGGGTCTGTCCTTGGGCGGCGACGTCCGCATCCAGCGCCAGGTCCTGGCCGAACCCGCGCTCGATCTGGACCGGCGGACCTGGGCGCGCCTCGCCGACGGGACGCCGCTGGTGACCGCGGAGCCGCGCGGCGCGGGCTGGCTGGTGTTGTTTCACACCACCGCCAACGCCGAATGGTCGAACCTGGCCCTGTCCGGCACGTTCGTCGAGATGCTCGGCCGGATCGTGGCATTGAGCGAAGGGGTGGCCGGTGAAGCGGAGGCCATGTTGCTGCCGGCGCTCGAATCCCTCGACGGGTTCGGGCACCTGGTCGAGGCACCGCCCGACGCGGTGCCGCTTACCGCCGCCGCGATCGGCACCGCCGTGGTCGCGCCGGAACACCCGCCCGGACTTTACGGCAGCGCCCTGTTTCGCCGTGCCCTCAACGTGAGCGCCGGCGTCGAGTCGCTCCGAGCCCTGGACGGATTGCCCAACGGAATTGCCCGGGCCGCCTACGGCAAGGCGCGCGAAATAGATCTCGGGCCATGGTTGCTGGCGGCGGCATTCATGTTGGCGGTGGCCGACACTGTCATCGGATTGGCCCTGCGCGGCCTGCTGCCCTGGCCCGAGCCGCGCGACCGGCGCACGATCGGGGCTTGGCTGGCCGTGGTGCTCGCCGGCGCGGCATGGGCGCTCTCGTCCTCACCGGCGGCGGCGGAGACGGTGGCCGAGAACGAGGCCGCGCGGATCGCCTTGGAGTCGGCGGGAACAACCCGGCTCGCCTATGTCTTGACCGGCGACGACCGAGTCGACTCGGTCAGCCATCAGGGCCTGTTCGGTCTCAGCCTGGTGCTCCGCCAACGCACGTCGATCGAGCCGCTGCCGCCGATCGGGGTCGATCCCGGACTCGACGAACTGGTGTTCTTTCCGCTGCTCTACTGGCCGATCACCGGCGAACAGCGACCGATCTCGGGCACCGCGCTGGCCAAGATCGACGAATATCTGCGGATCGGCGGCATGATCGTGTTCGACACCCGCGACCAGTCGCCCACCGATCGCCTGCGAGCGGCCAATATGCCCGGCGGCGGCAAGTTGCGTCACCTGCTCGGCGGGCTCAACGTGCCGCCGCTGGTGGTGGTGCCCGACGGTCACGCCCTGACCCAGGCATTCTACCTTCTCGACCGGTTTCCCGGCCGCTGGGACAGCGGCAAGGTCTGGGTGGAACGCTATGAGGGCGACGTCAACGACGGCGTGTCCTCGCTGGTGATCGGCGGCAACGACTGGGCCAGCGCCTGGGCGCTGGAGGCCAACGGAATGCCGCTCTATCCCCTGGTGCCGGGGGGTGAGCGCCAGCGCGAAATGGCGTTCCGGTTCGGCATCAATTTGACCATGTATGCCCTGACCGGCAATTACAAGGCCGACCAGGTGCACATCCCGGCGATCCTGCGCCGCCTTGGCCGCGACGATGCCGAGCCGGTGGATTGAGGCCGGGGATGGAGTCGCTGACCGCGATAACTTTCACGCCGGCCTTGCCGTGGCCGCTGCTGGTTGTGCTGGCGGCCCTCGCGACCCCGGTCGTCGGCCTCGCCCTGTGGACGCGGGCGCGTGGTGGCGGGCCGCGGGCGCTGGTTCTCGCCGTCGCTTTTTTGGCCCTGCTCAACCCGACATTGATCGACGAGGAGCGCCAGCGCCTGCCCGATGTGGGGGTGTTGGTGATCGACGAATCCGAGAGCCAGGCGATCGGCGATCGGAGCGCGCAAACCGCCCGGGCGGCGCAGGCGCTTCGCGCCGAACTGGACTCGGGTCATGAACTGGAGTTGCGGGTGGTGACGGTCGGCCCGAGCGGGTC
Source organism: uncultured Rhodospirillaceae bacterium (assembly GCA_913045505.1). Classification (GTDB taxonomy): domain Bacteria; phylum Pseudomonadota; class Alphaproteobacteria; order UBA7887; family UBA7887; genus CAJWQN01. The sequence goes on from CAJWQN010000188.1 coordinate 2,828, forward strand.
CGACGACGGCACCCGTCTGTTCGAGGCTCTGGGGAGGGCGCTCGCCGACGTCCCGACCGAGCTGGTGGCGGGGACGATACTGATCACCGACGGCCAGGTCCACGACGTGCCCGAAAATCTGGCCGGCATCGCCTATGCCGGCCCGGTCCACCTGCTGCTGACCGGGGCACCGGACGCCCGCGACCGGCGGCTGGTGATCGCCGAGGCGCCCAGCTACGGCATCGTCGGCGATATCCTGACCCTGGCGGTCCGGGTCGATGATCCCGGCGCCGAGGGCGCGGCGATCCCGATCACGATTCGCGCCGATGGCGGCCGGCCCCGGCGCGTGCCGGTGCGGATCGGTGAGCTTACCGAGCTGAATTATTCGCTGGAGCGGGCCGGGATCACCGCGCTCGAGATCGCGGTCGCTCCCGGCGCCGCCGAATTGACCCTCGACAACAATCGGGCCGTGGTGGTGATCAACGGGGTCCGGGACCGGCTTCGGGTGATGCTGGTGTCGGGCGAGCCGAGCCCGGGGTTGCGGACCTGGCGAAATCTGCTCAAGGCCGACCCGTCGGTGGACCTGATCCATTTCACCATCCTGCGTCCGCCCAACAAGCAGGACCTGACTCCGGTGCGCGAGCTGTCGCTGATCCCGTTTCCGAGCGGCGAACTGTTCGCCGCCAATCTCGACGAGTTCGACCTGATCATTTTCGACCGCTACCACCGGCGCGGCATCCTGCCATTGGTTTACTTGAGCAACGTGGTCGATTACGTGATCGCCGGCGGTGCGGTGCTGGACACCGCGGGCCCGTCATTCGCCTCGCCGTTCAGCCTGGCGACCACGCCGCTGGGCGCGATCCTTCCCGGCCAACCCACCGGTGGCCTCCATGAGGAGGCGTTTCGCCCCCGGCTCACCGCCGCCGGCCGGCGCCACCCGGTCACCGCCCAGCTACCCGGCAGCGGCGTCGCGGACAGGGCCACGGACGACGGCGCCGCCGAGCCCCGCTGGGGACACTGGTTCCGTCTGATGGAGGCCGAGGTCAGCCGCGGCACGATCCTGATGCGCGGCGGCCGCGATTTGCCGGTGCTGGTGCTGGACCGGGTCGGCGAGGGCCGGGTGGCGCAGCTCCTGTCGGACCAGTCCTGGCTCTGGGCGCGTGGCTTCGACGGCGGCGGGCCGCAATCCGACCTGCTTCGCCGGCTGGTCCATTGGCTGATGAAGCAGCCGGATCTGGAGGAGGATTCCCTGACCGCGACGGTCGCGGGCGACCGGATCGAGATCGCCCGCAGAAGCCTGGCGCCGATCGCGGGCGAGGTCGCGATGAGGGCTCCCGACGGCACCACCCAATCCGTGCCGTTGCGCCCGGCCGGCGAAGGCCGCGCCGTGGCCACACTCACCGCTCCGGGACCGGGTCTGTACCGCCTCGATCACGCGGACCAGTCGGCGATCGCCGTGGTCGGCACCGCCAACCCGCTGGAAATGGCCGACGTCCGCGCCACCGAGGCGGTGCTGGCCCCGATCGCCGAGGCCACCGGCGGCGCCGTCATGTGGTTGGGGATTAGCGGCATTCCCGATCTCCGGCGGGTGCGTGCCGACGCACGCCGCCACGGCCATGACTGGATCGGCCTGCTCGCCAACCGGCAATATCTGGTCAGCGGGCTGAATCAGGTGCCGCTGCTGCCGGCCGCGCTGCTGCTGGCGTTGCTGATCGGCGGCCTGATGCTGGCCTGGCGTCGCGAAGGCCGGTAGCCGGCCGCGTTTCCGGCATCATCGAACAAAGAAAAGGGTCCCGACACTGTCGGGACCCAATTTGGAAGTAGACCTGCGGAGCCTGGTGATCCGGATTTAACGCAATGCCGGAGCCCCCAACCCCGCAAAGGGTTGGCGCAACGCCTAGAACAGGAACACCGACGTGAACTGCATTTCCACAGCGTCCGAATCGAGGTTGGACTTGGTGTGGCCGGTAATGCGGGCCATTTCGAGCCCCAGGTTCACGCGCGGCACCGGACTCCAGAACAGGTTGGCGGTCGTGATGGTGCTGCGCTGGAACGTGCCGCCAGCCGAGAAATCGTTACCCGGCGAGTGGCCGTTGTAGCCGAACATCGCCATCGAACGGATGGTCTCCGTCCACCAATGCTGGTACCAGACCAAGGTGAACCAGTTCTTGGAGGTATCGATGTCGCCCGTGGTCGGATTGACCAAGCCAGCGGTTCCGAACCCGGCGAAGTGGAAGTCCGGCAGATACAGCGAGTGACCGTCGCCATAACCGCCATAGATATTGAACACGTCACGGCCACCCATGCCGATCGGATCAGCGAGCTGGAGTTGCACGGTCACGCCGAATCCGATCGTGCTGTCTCCGGAAGTTCCGCCCAGCGCTTGCGGTACGCCCGCGTGCAAGGCGTTGTTGGACGGATCGAGCTGGTAGGCGACCTCCCTGACCGCGCCGCCGAGCTGGACCGCGCCCCATTCCTGCGCGTAACGGATATTGCCGCCGAATTCCGGCATCCGGTTACGTTGGGTGTTGGCGAGGGTGGCGCCACCCGTGCCGACGATGGCCGCCACGGCCGTCGCGACGGCGTTGCCGCCGGCGGCCGACGCGTTGGCCGCGGTCACCGACAACGGCACGAAGTCCTGCGCGGGCTGTTCGGCCGAAACCGCGAAGCTCCAACCACCACCCAGCGAATCCGCCCACATGAGCAGAGCCGCGCGACGAACCGGAATTGACGGTCCTTCGTGGTTCGCGGTCTCCGGGTAGTTGGACAGGTTGTTGAAGGCGCCGTAAGTCTGGCCAAAGGTGAGTGGGCCGATGGTGCCGTACATCAAGCGCGCACCGAGTTCCATATAGTTGGCGACCCGCGCTTCGCCGGCGCCTGGGCCTTCGCCCTCGTTAAAGTTGATGGCGCCAAAGTCCCACTTCAGGTGGGTGGTGATGGTGCCATACTCGCTCGGCGTCTGGGTCATGATGCTGACCTGCGAGGTCTGAACGGACATATTGAAATCGCCGTCATTGCCGTGCGTGTCGCCAACGCCGCCAGCGGTAATTCCGGCACCGGTCTCAATCGCCTGGAAGGTGCCGAGCTGTGCGAACGGGAACGCTCGCTTGGCGCCGAAGTTGTAAATGTAATCGGCCTTGGCGAAACCGAAGATCGCCATCGAGGTATCCGAGCCGGGCAGCTTGAACGAGCCCGGGAAGTCGCCACCCATGACGCCATCTTCCTGCGCGGTCTGAGGCGTGATGTACATGTCCTGGAGCGTCATGAAGTCGGTCTGCTTGGTCGCCCGGTTGCGAATCGAGCGATTGACGACGTAGCTCGACCCGGTCGCCTGCTCGGCGGCGACTTGGCTCTGATCCTGAACCTGCTCGACCCGCTCCATGCGGTCGA
>CAJWQN010000189.1 GCA_913045505.1 uncultured Rhodospirillaceae bacterium
GGTCGCGGTCACAAAGACGCTGGAGGACGCGCGCATCCTTCCCGTTCTTGCCGCCGGGCATCGGGTGTTCGGCGAAAATCGGGTCCAGGAGGCGGCCCGGAAGTGGCCCGACCTGCGGGCGCGTTTTCCGGATGTCCGGCTGCATCTGATCGGCGCCTTGCAGACCAACAAGCTGCGCGACGCGATCGCCCTGTTCGACGTGATCGAAACCGTCGATCGGCTGAAGCTGGCAAAGGCGATCGCCAAGGAGCGGGACCGGACGGGGCGCTGCCCGGATTGCTTCATCCAAGTCAACACCGGCGAGGAGCCGCGGAAGGCCGGGGTTTGGCCCGAAGCGGCGGATGGCCTGATCGAAACCTGTATCGGCGAGCTCGCGTTGCCGGTGCGGGGTCTGATGTGTCTGCCGCCCATGGACGAGGAGCCGGCGCTTCACTTTGGCTTGCTCGGCCAGATCGCGGCCCGCCACGGGCTCGCCGGCCTGAGCATGGGCATGACCGCTGATTTCGAGATCGCGATCGCGTTCGGCGCGACCCATGTCCGGGTCGGCACCGCGATTTTCGGCCCACGCCGGCCACGCGGCTCAGGCGAGCAAGACACCGAGCACTGAATCGAGCACCCGCAGTCCGGCGGCGGTGGCCCGGAGGCGCTCGCCATCCAGTGCCAGTAGCTCGCCCGCGATCAGGCGTTCGAGCCGATCGGGCGCGACCGCGTCCTCGAGACGCCGGCGGCATCGGCGCTCGAAGGCGGCGCGTTCGACGCCGGTGCGCATCCGCAACCCCATCATCAGCATCTCGGTGACGCGCCGGTTATCGTCGATGATGTCGGCGCGCCGGGTGGCGTGGCCCGTCGCCTCGACCGCCGCGAGCCAGGACTCCGGCTGGCGCCGCTGCTCGAACCCGATGATCCGGCCGTCCAGGGTGAGCCGGCCATGGGCGCCGGGGCCGAGCCCGACATAATCCCGATATGACCAGGTGGCGATATTGTGACGGCACTCGCCCCCCGGCCGGGCGTGATTCGATATCTCGTAGGCCGGCAGGCCGGCGTCGTCCAGGACCGATTGGGTGACATCGTAAAGCGCGGCCGCGGTGGCGTCGTCGGGGATGGTGAGTTCGCCGTCGCGGTGGGCGGTGAAGAACGGCGTGCCTTTCTCGATCGTCAACTGATAGGCGGACAGATGATCGCCCGTGAGCGCCACCGCCCGTTCGAGTTCGGCCCGCCACCCGGCCACGGTCTGGTCCGGGCGGCCATAAATCAGGTCGATCGAAACCCGGTCGAACAGCGCCCGCGCCGTCGCCACCGCCCGGATCGCCTCGGCGCCGTCATGGCCGCGGCCGAGCAAGACGAGGGCCGCGTCATCGAGCGCCTGGACCCCGAGCGAGACCCGGTTGACGCCCGCGTCCCGATAGGCGACGAGCCGGCCGGCCTCGGACGAGGTCGGGTTGGCCTCGAGGGTGATTTCGGCGTCGGCGCTCAGCGACCAGCGATCGGCGATCCTCTCGATCACGGCGCCGAGGGTCGCCGGCGCCATCAGCGACGGCGTGCCGCCACCGAAAAAGATGCTGGTGACCCGCCGGCGCCGCGCCAGAGCGGCGAAATGGTCGAGTTCCGCCCGCAGCGCCCGCGCCCACCGGTCGTGATCGACCGCGCCGCCGACATGGCTGTTGAAATCGCAATAGGGACATTTGGATCGGCAGAACGGCCAATGGACGTAGACCGCGAGATCGTCCGCCCGCGGCGCCGCCGGAGGATCAGGCTCGGGCTCTGTCGCCATGGGCCGGGAGGCAGGCGGCCGTGAGTTCGGCGAAGGCCAGGGCGCGATGGCTGATGGCGTGCTTCCGCGCCGGGTCCATTTCGCCGAACGTGATCCCATGGCCGTCGGGAATGAACACCGGATCATAACCGAAGCCGCGGTCGCCCCGGGGCGGGAACGTCAGACGGCCGTGAACGGTGCCCGTGAAGGTCTCGCCATGACCGTCGGGCCAGGCCAGTGCCAGCACGCAGGTGAAATGGGCCGGGGCAAGGACCCCATCGGGACAGGCCGCTTGGAGACGGCGTTCGAGTTCGGCCATGGCCCGGCCGAAATCCCGCTCGGGCCCGGCCCAGCGCGCCGAGCGAATTCCTGGCGCGCCGTCCAGCGCCGGCACGACCAGCCCGGAATCATCGGCCAGGGCGGGAAGGTTCGCGGCCTCGGCGGCGGCCCGCGCCTTGAGCAGGGCGTTGGCGGCGAAACTGGTCTCGGTTTCGTCCGGCTCGGCCAGATCCAGGTCGCCGGCCGCGACCACGGCGATCGCGTGGCCGGCCAGCAGATCCGCGATCTCGGCGACCTTGCCCGGATTGTGACTGGCGACCACCAGGCGCGGCTCGACCAATGGGCGCGCCATGGCGCTCAGCCGGACCCGAGCGCCGCCCGTTGAAGGGTGAACAACTTCCCCGCCGCCTCGGTCGCGAGGCCCAAGAGATCGGAGAACTGGGCGGCGCTGAACGGGCTGTCCTCGGCGGCCGCCTGAATTTCGACGATGCCGCCCGAGGCCGTGAGCACGAAGTTGCCGTCGGTCTGGGCGGTGCTGTCCTCGGTATAATCCAGATCGACCACCGCCGTGCCCGCGACCAGGCCGCAGGAGATGGCGGCGACTTGGTCGGTCAGGGGCATCCCGGCGATCAACTGATCGTCCAGGAGCCGGGCGAAGGCGAGATGAAGGGCAACGTAGCCGCCCGTGATCGCGGCGGTGCGGGTGCCGCCGTCGGCCTGGATGACGTCGCAATCGACCTTGACCTGGCGTTCGCCGAAGCCCTCGAGGTCGGTGATCGCGCGCAGGCTGCGCCCGATCAGGCGCTGAATCTCAAGGGTGCGGCCCGATTGGCGGCCGCGCGCGGCTTCGCGATCGGTACGGGTGTCGGTGGACCTGGGCAGCATGCCGTATTCGGCGGTCACCCAGCCGCGACCGCTGTTGCGCATGAACGGCGGCACCCGGTCCTCGACGGTGGCGTTGCACAGCACATGGGTATCGCCAAACCGGACCAGGCACGAGCCCTCCGCGTATTTGCTGAAATGAGGCTCCAGGGTGATCTCGCGAAGCTGATCGGCGGCCCGGCCGGAGGGGCGCATGGCAAGACTTTCGAATTTGGATGACGGGGCAAACGACGGCGCGGAAGCTAACCCGCGAGTCCGGGAAGGTCCAGCCCGCGTTGTGACCTCCAAAATCGGACCGTCCTCGCCATTCGCTCTTTGGCCGACCGCTGATTTGGTAATTTGGTAGGGACTGTGCGTCCAGAAACGGCCAGCCAGAGGCTCATGCCATGGGCGGAGGAGGCCCGAGGTCTTATCGACCGACTCATCCCGTTTGGCTGAGCGGGTGATCGGCCGCGCCCGATCGCGGGGCGGCGGCGTTGACGGTGGCGAGACCCGTACCTACATTCACAGCGCCAATCCTTGGGCCAATCCTTGGCCCATTTTTTGGGCTGAACATTGGGCTGATTTCCTGGCGCCGTGGGGCCGGGACGGCCCGAAGGGTGGAGTCGCGCGTGATAGAGGAGTTGGACCAGCGCTCGCGCGAAATCTTTCGCGAAATCGTCGAGACGTTCTTCGAAACCGGTGATCCGGTGGGCTCGCGGACCTTGTCGCGGCGCCTGCCGGTCAAGCTGTCGCCGGCCAGCATCCGCAACGTGATGGCGGACCTGGAGGATCTCGGCCTGCTCTACGCGCCCCACACCTCGGCGGGGCGCCTGCCGACCGAGCGGGGCGTGCGCTTGTTCGTGGACGGGCTCTTGCAGATCGGCGAGCTGAACTCGGAGGAGCGCGACCGGATCGAGAGCCAATGCGCCGGCAACGGGCGCAGTCTTACCGAAGTCCTGCATCAGGCGACCGACATGTTGTCTGGCCTGTCGCGGGCGACCGGGCTGGTGTTGGCGCCGAAATCGGAAGCGCCGGTCAAGCATGTCGAATTCGTGCCGCTGTCGCCGGGCAAGGCGCTGGCGATCATGGTCGTCGTCACCGGCCTGGTCGAGAACCGGCTGATCGAATTGCCGCAGGGGTTCACACCGGCGGCGCTGACCGAGGCCGCGAACTATCTCAACGCTCGTTTGTCCGGGCGGACGCTCACCGAGGCCCATGCCAGTGTCAGCGCCGAGTTGGAGGCCCATACCGCCCAATTGGACGCATTGGCGACCAAGGTGGTCGAGGCCGGGATCGCCACCTGGTCGGGCGACGGCGACGAGTCGATGCTGATCCTGCGCGGCCGGGACAAGATGTTCGAGGACGTCAACGCGGTCGCCGATCTCGAACGCATTCGGGCGTTGTTCGAATCCCTGGAACGCAAGAACAGCCTGCTGCGGCTGATCGACTCGACCCAGGGCGGCGAAGGTGTCCATGTGTTCATCGGCGCCGAAAGCCGCCTGTTCGACCTGGCCGGATGCTCGATGATCGTGGCGCCGCTCGCCGGTGCCAACCGGGACGACGGCGCCGCCAAGCCGGTCGGCGCGATCGGCGTCATCGGCCCGACCCGGATCAACTATGCCCGGATCATCCCGATGGTCGATTACACGGCGCGGGCGGTCTCTCGCCTGATGGGCTGAGCGGGCCCGAGCGACGTCAACACGGAACAGGACAGGTGGATGCCTAACCAGAAGACCGATTTGACCGAGGTGCCCCCCGAGGCCGACGCGGCGCAGCCCGCCGATGCCGCGACCGACGCCGCCACGCCCGAGGAGGATCCATCGGTGTCGGAGGAAGAGCGTCTCGCTGGCGAGGTCGCGACGCTCAAGGACCAATTGCTGCGGGCGCTCGCCGAGGTCGAAAATCTGCGTCGGCGGAGCGCGCGGGAACTGGAGGAAGCGAACAAGTTCTCGATCGCCAACTTCGCCCGCGACATGACCGGCGTCGCCGACAACCTGGAACGCGCCCTCGCCAGCCTGCCGCGCGAGTCTCTGGAGGGCAACGAACCGGCGCTTCAATTGTGCGAGGGCGTGGAAATGACCCGGCGCGAATTGGCCCAAGCCTTCGAGCGCCAATCCATCGAGCGCATCGATCCCCTTGGCGAGGCGTTCGATCACAATCTGCATCAGGCGATGTTCGAAGTCCCCGACAGCGGCGAGCCGCCGGGCACGGTGGTCCAGGTGATCCAGCACGGCTACCGCATTCACGACCGGCTGCTGCGCCCGGCGATGGTCGGGCTGGCGGGCAAGACATCGAACGAGGCCCGTATCGATACTGAGGCGTGAGTGTCGCGGCGTTTGGGAAAATCCCGATCGTAGCCGCGCCGGTGCTTGCACCGCTTGGGCTTCGATCCCATATAAGCCGCGGCCCCTGGGCCGAGATGAAAACGTTGACCGCGGGGCGCGCGGTGCTTGACGAGGTCGCGTTGCTCCCCCTGCTTTGGACAAGAGGAAAAACATGGGCAAGATCATCGGTATTGACCTGGGCACCACGAACTCCTGCGTGGCGATCATGGACGGCAAGGATGCCAAGGTGATCGAGAATGCCGAGGGCACCCGAACCACTCCCTCGATCGTCGCCTTCAGCGACGACGGCGAACGACTGGTCGGCCAGCCGGCCAAGCGCCAGGCGGTCACCAACCCCGAAGGCACGTTCTTCGCCATCAAGCGTCTGATCGGACGCCCGTTCGATGACCCGGCGGCGCGCAAGGATGCCAACATGGTGCCCTACACGATCGTCAAGGCCGACAACGGCGATGCCTGGGTCGAGGGTAAGGGCGAGAGATACGCACCCAGTCAGATCAGTGCCTTCATCCTGCAAAAGATGAAGGACACCGCCGAAAGCTATTTGGGCGAACCGGTCGCCCAGGCGGTGATCACCGTGCCCGCCTATTTCAACGATTCCCAGCGCCAGGCGACCAAGGATGCCGGCCAGATCGCCGGCCTCGAAGTGCTCCGGATCATCAACGAGCCGACCGCCGCGTCGCTCGCCTATGGGCTGGAGAAGAGGGGTAGCGGCGTGATCGCGGTCTACGATCTGGGCGGCGGCACGTTCGACGTATCGATCCTCGAAATCGGCGACGGGGTGTTCGAGGTCAAGTCGACCAACGGCGATACCTTCCTGGGCGGCGAGGATTTCGACATCCGCCTGGTCGATTATCTGGCCGAGGAGTTCAACAAGGAAGCCGGGATCGATCTGCGTAACGACAAGCTGGCGCTGCAGCGCCTCAAGGAGGCGGCCGAGAAGG
>CAJWQN010000190.1 GCA_913045505.1 uncultured Rhodospirillaceae bacterium
CGGTTGGCAAGCGCGACGGCGCGCCCGAGCTTATGCGAGGAAAGCCTGCGTGGCGCCTGAACGCACTACGAATTGCGATGAGTCTTGCCCATCGCAATTTGGTATAATCGGTGACCCCGATTCCTGACCGGATGGGCGGCATGTTGCAACATCGTCATTTTCCGTTGGAGGCGGGGTCAAGGAGCCGCCCCTAGCCCAGCAGCTTGGCGTAGTCGTCCAGCAGGGGGAGGATTTGGTCGGCGCCGGCGTCGGGGATTTCGAGGAGGACGCGGGTGATGCCGGCTTCGGCGTAAGCGTCGAGCTGGCCGGCGTCGGGAGGCGCGCGGAAGACGGTGACCGAGAGGCTCGAGACGTCGCGGCCGGCGGCGTCGGCCGCGGCGCCGAGGCGGGCGATGGCGTCGGCGGGGTCGAAGCCGGGGGTGGCGCGCGGGAACCAGCCGTCGCAGAAATCGACCACCCGCTTCAGGGTATGGTCGGTCTCTCCGCCCAGCAGGATCGGAGGGTGGGGCCGCTGGACCGGCTTCGGGTAGGACCAGACCGGATCGAAATCGACCATCTCGCCGTGGAACTCGGCTTCCTCGTCCCGCCACAGCGCCTTCATGGCGAGAATCCTCTCGCGCAGCAGCTTGAACCGGGTGCCGTGGACTGTGCCGTGATTCTCCATTTCCTCGACGTTCCAGCCACCGCCGATGCCGAACACGAACCGCCCGCCCGACAGCATGTCCAAGCTGGCGATGGCCTTGGCGGTGACGATCGGGTCGCGCTGGGTGATCAGGCAGATGCCGGTGCCGAGCTTGAGCCGGGTGGTCCGGGCGGCGGCGAAAGCGAGCGCGACGAACGGGTCGTGGGTGTGGATGTAGCGCTTGGGCAACTCGCCCCCGGCCGGAAACGCGGTCCGCCGGCTGACCGGAATATGGGTGTGTTCGCACAGGAACAGGGATTCGAATCCCCGCGCCTCCATGGCGCGGGCCAGATCGGCGGCGGGCATGCCGTAGTCGGTCGAGAAATAGAAGGCGCCGATGTCCATGCGCTGTCTCCCAAGAAATTCGGTTGTCGTCAGGTCGCGGGTGAGCATGCCAGGGCGCGGCCGGGCGGTCGACTCTCTCGTCCCGCCCGCCCCTAGTCGCGGCGCCGCAGCTTGCGCCAATAGATCGCGGTCGGGATCAGGAACAGGGGCGCGCCGATGGCGGCAACGATGAGGAACGGCGACAGCCAGCCGAGCCAGGCGAGGGGCGCGACCACGAACAGCAGGTCGTCCGGGTCGAAGCCGGCGGCGCCCGGAATCGCGTCCCGGCCCGGCGGAGTCAGCGCCTCGATCCGCTCGACCACCCAGAAGATCGTGGTTATCGAGGCTCCGGCGAGCACGCCCAGGACCGGCGCCCAAAGCCCGAGCGCGCCGTCGCGGAGGCCGAGGCCGATGCCGATGAACAGCGCCGTCGTGGCGATGTTGTCGGCGATCAGGTCATAGTCGTGGCCCCAGGCGCTGGTCCTGCCGGTCAGGCGGGCGAGCTGGCCGTCGGCGCGGTCGAGCAGCATCGAGATCAGGCAGAGGACGCCGCCGGCCGAGGTCCAGCCCTCGGTGCCGACCGCGAACGCCGCCGCCGCGGCCAAGCCGGTCAGGAGCCGGGCGGTGGTGACCTGGTTGGGCGTCGCCGGCGTCTTGGCCAGCACCCGCACCGCCGGCATGATCGCCCGGTGTGCCCAGGTGCCGTGACTCATGGCGCCGCCGGCTCCAGGCGCGGCAGCACGACGTCCTGGGCGCGCGCAAGGTCGGCGGGAAAATCGATCTCGGTCCAGGGCAGGCCGGTTACGTCCTCGAAGCCAAAGCGCCCCGGCGGATCGGCAATCAGCAGGTCGCGAAGGGCCTCGTCGTAATATTCACCGGTTTGGCCCGTCTCGATATAGCGCCGAGTCGCGGCCACCAGACGTCGGGCGGTCGCTTCCCCGAGCTTGAAGAAGCCGACCGATTCGCCGCACCAATCGAACGACCGCTCGGGCCGCTTGCGGAAATCCACCAGATGGCCGTCACGGATACACAATTTTACCGGCTCCTCGCCGGGCTCGATGTCGCGGTCGAGCAGAAAACAATCGGCGTGGGCGGAGCCGAGCAGCCGGTCGAGCAGGCGGCGGTCGTAGAGCACGTCCGCGTCCATCAGCAGCACCGGCCCGCCCGCTGTCAAGGCATCGCGCACGCACCACTGAGTGACAATACTTCCCCTACGGTAATCGGGGTTGCGGACCGTGCGCACCGCGCCGTCTGGCCTGAGTGCCGCTACCGCCGTCTCGACCGCCTCGGCCTTGTGGCCCAGCGCGATCACGATCTCCTCGACGCCACAGGCATCGAGGATGTCGAGATGGCGCCGCAACAGGCTGCGGCCGCCGATCTCGAGCAGAATCTTGGGCACCGGGTCATCTTCGCCGAGCCGGGCGCCGACTCCGGCCGCATAAATGATCGCGCGCACGGCTACCCCGATTCGCCGGCCGCCCGGCCGCGCCACCAGCGCCGACCCTCGGCCGCCTGCCAGGCGAGAAGCCCGGGCAGGCCGACCCCCAATTCCCGCACCCGCTTGACCAGCGACAAAGCGAGGCCGATGTCGGGGCCCAGGCCGAGCGTGCCGCAGATCAGCATGTAGCCGCCCTCCTGAACCCCGATCCCGGCCGGTACCGCGAACGCGGCGCTGCGCGCCGCGCGGCCCAGGCCCTGGATGATCAGCGATTCAACCAGGCCGACCGGATGACCGAGGACATGAAGCGCGATCCAAACCTCGCCGGCGCCCAGGGTCCAGGCGGCCATCTGCCAAGCGGCATTGCCCCATAGCGCCCGCGGCCGGCGGTAAAGAGTCCGCACGGCCCGGTCCAGCGCTTCGCCGCCGCCGACCAGGGCCAACCAGCCGCGGCCCGACAGCGACTGGGCGGTGCGCGCGATCCAACCAAACAGGCCCCGGCGCTGGGCCAGGAAGAACGCCGCGATGGCCCCCAGCAGCACGCCGGTCCCGGCAACCACCGCCAGCGCCAGTCCACCGCCGCCATCGACCGACGCCAGCAAGGCCACGCAGATCAGGGTGTACACGACCTGGGTCAGGACGCCCAGGGTCAGGTCGACCACCACGGATGCCCCGGCGACCGGCCCGGAGACCCCGCCCAGCATCAGAATTCGGGCACCGACCAGCTCGCCGCCGATCTGGGCCACGGGCAGCAGCTGGTTGACCGATTGGCGAATCCATCGAGCGCGGACCATGGCGGCGAAACCGGGCCGTTCGGCCCGGGCGATCAGCACCCGCCAGCCGATCGAATCAACCGCCAGTGGCACGATTTCCCAGAGCACCACCAAGGCGAGACCCCAGCCGGCGGCGATCAAGGCCGCCACCACCTGATCGACGCCGCGCCAGGCGATCAGCCCGATCGCCAGCGCCAGCCCGGCCAAGCCCAGCAGTGCCGCCACGCGCTTCACGGCCGCCACCCTCCGAGCCGGCCCGGCGCCAGCAGCGCCGGCAGCAGAATCAGGGTGCAGAGCAGCGTGTAGACGACTCCGATCATCAGCAACTGTCCGAGACTGGCGGTGCCCAGATGGGGCGAGATCGCGAGACTCCCGAAACCGGCGATGGTCGTCAAGGCGCTGTAGAAGACCGCGCGCGCGGTGCTGGTGGCAAGCAGCACCGAGTCGGGGTCGCTCCGATGGCGGTGCATCAGATGGATCGCGCTGTGGACGCCGATCCCGACCAGCAGTGGCAGCACGATGACGTTGGCGAAATTGAACGGCGCATGGAGAACCACCGTGGTCGCGCCGGTGAGCAGGGCGGCGAGCGCCAGCGGTGCCAGGATCAAGGCCGTGTCCCCGAGCCGGCGGGTCAGCGCCAGCAGCAGCACCGCGATGATCGCCACCGCCGAGACCAGCGCCTGGGCGAAGGCGCCGATCACCGTTCGGCCCGCCTCCAGCACCACCACCGGGTCATCGGTTACTTCCGCCGAAACCGTCTTGAGGTCGGCGACGAACCGGCGCAGGGCGTCGTTGTCGGCGACGATGTCTTGCGCGGGGTAGACTTGCAGACGGAGGCTGCCATCGGTGCCCCGGTAGCGCTCGACCAGCTCATCGGGCAAATCCTCGATGCCGAAGGGGACCGCGCGCAAAGCTTCCTCCAAGGCGCCGAGCCGCGCCGGCAGGGCGCCGAGCAGGCTCCGTTCGACCGCTTCGATCAACGCCGGGTCGGGTCCGGTCGCGAGCACCGCCTCGAGGGCGGCATGGAGCGCTTCGGCACCTTCGGTGGTGTGGCCGGCCAAGACTCGAGTGAAGGCAGCCAGTGCCGCGATCTGCTCGGCCCCGTCCGGCGGCAGGTAGGATTGCGGCGCGAACGCATCCGGCTCCAGGGCGAAAGCGATGTCCGCGATCAAATCCAGCCGTTGCTCCTGGTCCTCGGGCACGAAATCGGCCAGGCCGAGGGTGAAATCGACGGTGTCCAGCGCCTCGAATCCGGCGGCAAGTCGCGCGGCCGTCTCGGCGTCCGGGACCCGAACGCCGGCCGCCCACAGGCCGCGATCGCCTTCCGCCATCAGTCTGCGTACCACCCGGACCGAGTCCGCGTCCGGATCCTGGAGATTGATCGGATTGAAATCGAACCGGACTTGCGGAACCAGAACCGCCGATCCCACCGCCAGGATCAAGGCGCCGATACAGACGGAGCGCCAATGGCGCTCGGGCCAGGCTTCCAGCAACGCCGTTGCCGTCTCGATCACACCCCGGCGCGCTCGGCTTGTCCGCGCTGGTGGCGGCCACAACGATAGCAACGCCGGCAGCACGGTGAGATTGGCGATCAAGGCGATGAACATGCCGCTGCCGGCGATCAGCCCGAGTTCGGAGACCCCGGAATAATCGGTCGGAATAAAGGCGTAAAATCCGATCGCGGTGGCAAGCGCACAGAGCGCCAGCGCACCACCGACCGCGCGCACGGCCGCCGCCACCGCGTCCCGGCCACCATGGCCCGACTCGGTCAGTTCGCGAATATGCAGGCAGAGATGGATGCTGAAATCGATGCCCAGACTCACGAACAAGACCGCGAAGGCGACCGAGATCATGTTGAGGTGGCCGACCGCCAAGGTGGCGAAGCCCGCGGTCCAGATCAGGCCCATGACCAGGGTGATGAGGGAGACCAGAACCAGGCGCGGCGACCGGAGGCCCGCGAACAGGATCGCCGTGACCAGGACCAGGGACAGCATCCCGGCCAGCTTGGCGCCGCGTTGCACGGTGGCCAGTTCGTCGTAGCCGAGGGCCAAGCCACCGGTCAACGAGACCCGGATGCCGTTGTCCGGCACCAGACCGGCGGCGGCGGCAATGCGCCGGATCTCGCCGAGCGCGGTGGCGCCGGGCAGCAGGCTGTCGTAATCCAGCACCTTGGGTTGGACGATGACGACGCCGCGCCGGTCGCTGGCCGTGGCCGAGCGGCCATACATGATCTCCTGCCAGGACATCTGCGTGGGCGCGCCGGCTTGGGCCGCCGCCACCGCCTCGGCCATGCGCCCGAGCAACCAGTCCAGGCCCTGGCCGTCGCCGGACGGCTGGTCCGGATCGTCAAGGCCCAGGCGGATCACCGCCAGCAGGCCGCGAAGGCTCATGTCCTGGCGCAAGCGTTGCAGCAGCGGCTGGGAGTCGGACAGGCTGTCGAACAGGTCGAGCAGTTCCCCCCGGTCCAGATACAGCAGACCGTTGCGGGCGAAGAACGGACCGCCGCCGGGGGTGTGAATATAGGGAAACATATCGGATTCGGCCCGCAGCGCGACAACCAGCCGGTCGACCGAATCCCGCATCCGGTCGGGGGTGTCGGCCTCGACGATGATGGTGATGGTGTCGGAATGGCGCGGAAACGGTGCCTTGTAAGCTCGATAGTCGCGCATGAATTGGGCTTCGGCGGAAATCATGTCGGCGGTGTCGGTGATGACGCCCAGATGGGCGACGGTGAGGGCGAGCGCGGCCACACTCAACGCCAGCGCCACCGCCAGGACCGACCATGGCCGGCGTTGGACGCCGCCGATCCAACGGTCGAGCGCTTGCCCCCCCCGTTGAAAGCGCGCCGCGGTCAAGCCTGG
>CAJWQN010000191.1 GCA_913045505.1 uncultured Rhodospirillaceae bacterium
CGAGAATCCTCACCAACAGGCCGCGTTCTATGCCGGCGCGCCGGCCCGGCCCGGAGTCGCCACGGCGACCCAGATTCAGGGCAAGGACCTCAGCTACAACAACATCGGCGATACCGACGCGGCGTTCGAACTGGTCGCGGAGTTTTCGGATCCCGCGGTCGCGATCATCAAGCACGCCAACCCCTGCGGCGTCGCCGTGGCCGACAGCCCGGCCGGCGCTTATCGGCGCGCCTTGGCCTGCGACCCGACCAGCGCTTTCGGCGGCATCATCGCGCTCAACCGAACGATTGATCGGTTATGCGCCAATGAGATCGTAAAGCTGTTCGCCGAAGTGGTGATTGCGCCGGACGCCACGGCCGAAGCCCTGGCGGTGTTCGCGGAGAAGAAGAATTTGCGTTTGCTGATAACCGACGCCATGCCCGACCCCGCCGCCGCCGGGAACACGATGCGGACCGTGGCCGGCGGATTCCTGGTTCAGGACCGGGACGCGCACCGTCTCGAGGCCAAGGACCTCGGGGTGGTGACCAAGCGGGCGCCTGGCGCCGCCGAAATCGCCGACCTGTTGTTCGCTTTCGCGGTTTGCAAACATGTGAAGTCGAACGCGATCGTCTACGCCAAGGCGCGGGCAACGGTGGGGATCGGCGCCGGCCAGATGAGCCGGATCGATTCGGCGCGAATCGCGGCCTGGAAGGCGCGGGACGCGGCCGAGGCGGCCGGCGAATCGGCGAGCCGGACCGCCGGGTCCGTGGTCGCCTCGGATGCGTTTTTCCCGTTCGCCGACGGCCTGCTCGCCGCCGCCGCCGCCGGGGTCACGGCGGTGATTCAGCCGGGCGGGTCGATCCGCGACGACGACGTGATCGCGGCCGCCGACGAGAAGGATCTGGCCATGGTGTTCACAGGTATCCGTCATTTCCGCCATTGACCGATCGATTGGGCGGGCCGTCGGGCTCCGGCACCCGGAGCAGCACCAGCAGGCCGATCAGGAAGAACGCCAGGATCACCGCCATGCCGACCCGCTGGCTGGCAGCCAGGGCGGTGACCAGACCCACCAGCCACGGCCCCATGAAAGCGGTGGCCTTGCCGGACAAGGCGTAGAGTCCGAACATCTCGGTCCGCAGCGCCGCCGGGGCCAGCCGTCCCATCATCGAGCGGCTGGCCGACTGGACCGGTCCCATGAACACGCCGATCGCCAATCCAAGCACCCAGAACCAGGTCTTCGATTCGACCAACAGGATCGCCGCGCCCAAGATCAACAACGCCAAAAGAGACAGAACGATCGTTCGCTTGGCGCCGAATAGATCATCGATCCAGGCAAAACCAAACGCACCCAAGCCGGCGGCCACGTTGAGCGCGATGCCGAACACCATGACCTCGGTCATCTCCATGGCGAAGGTGCCGGCCGCGTAGAGGCCGCCGAACGCGAACAAGGTGTTGAGTCCATCGATGTAAAGCATCCGCGCGAGCAGGAACCAGGCGATGTGACGGTGCTTGCGAATCCGCCGAATCGTGGTCAAAAGGCTGTCCAACCCTTTAGAAACACTATGACCAATCGTTAGATTTGTGCGCTGAAGGTCGGGCGTGGCGACGAACAGGGGCCATGCGAACGCCACGAACCACAGCGCCACCAACAAGGCCACGGCGCGCACCGGTTCCGCCGATTCGGCGGCCAGTCCGAACGGCGGCGGGTCGGCTTGGACCAGACCGAACAAGGCCACCACCAGACAGGCCAGGCCGCCGCCATAGCCCAAAGCCCAGGCCCAACCCGAAAGCCGGCCGATCCGCCCGGGGCGCGCCAGGCCGGGCAGCATCGCGTTGTAGAAGATGGTCCCCAGTTCGAATCCGAAATTTCCCAACCCGACCAGCACCAGCACCAGCAGCAGCGACTCGCGGCCGGGCACGGCGAACCACAATCCCGCGCAGGTCACGACCGTAAGCGCGGAACAGGCCAACAGCCACGGCTTGCGGCGGCCGCCGGCATCGGCGATCGCCCCCAGGACCGGCCCGGCGATGGCGACGGCCAATGCGCTCGCGGCCATCGCCCAACCCCAGAGCGCGGTCGCCACGATCGCATCGCCGACGATCGCGCGCTGAAAATAGACCGCGAACACGAAAGTGACGATCACGGTGGGAAAGGGAGAATTGGCCCAGTCGAACAGGCACCATGCGGGCGCGGACCACTTGGAGCGCCGGCCCGGTCCATCACGCCCGACCTCATGATCGGCCATCGCCAGCCCCTTCAGCTGTCGTTCGGCGTTCCGAACCGGTCAAAAAACGCCTCGGCCGACAACGGCTCGCTGACCAGGCGCCCCTGCAACACATCAACATTGCGAAATCGTAATGAGGACCGCGCGGCCGCCGATTCAACGCCTTGGGCCAGGACCGTGAACTCAAGGCTGTGGCCGAGCGCGACGGCGGCACCGGCGATCCGATCCCGGTCTCGATCGGCGGCGTCGGCCCCAATCAGCTCGCGATGGAGGCTGAACCGGTCGAGGGGGAGGCGCTGGAGCAGGTCGAGCGGTATATCCTGCGAACCAAAATGGTCCAAAGACAGCAGCAGGCCCAATGACTTGAGCGCGCCGAGCTGCCCGATCAGGGCGTCCAATTCCCGATCGTCTCGAAATGCGCGGATCGGCAGATCAAGGCACAGATAGCGGCCGTCAAGCCCGATCCGTTCGAGCAGGCCGGCGATGAACGCGACCAATCCGGGACGTCTCAGTTCGGTCGGCGACAAATTGACCGTGACCGGCACCCGGGCCAGACCACGATCGTGCCACGCCTTGAGTTGGCGCGAGGCGGTTTCGAGCACCCATTCCCCGATCGGAACGATGGTCTCGGTTTCCACGGCAGTGGCCAGGAAGGCACTGGGCATCAACAGCCCCTGCTCGGGATGCTCCCATCGCAACAGAGCCTCGACACCCGCCAGGGCGTCGCCGGTATCGACCACCGGTTGGTAGAGGAGGCGGAGCTCGTCTTGTTCCAGCGCCCAGCGAATCTGAATTTCGCGCGTGATCAGTTCACGCACCTCCCGGTCCATGACCAGTGAAGCGAACCGGAAGCCGTTGCCGCCATCGTCGCCGGCCTCGGCCATGGCCGCCAAGGCGCCGCGGACCAGGCCATCGACGTGGCTCGCGTCATCGGGAAACAGGCTGATGCCGATGCTCGGGGTCACGTCGACCCTGCTGTCCGCGATGACGAACGGCGGCGCCAGCGCGTCCTTGATCTTTTGCGCCAGCCGCGCCGCGTGGCGGCCGTGGGCAACCGGCAACACCAGGCCGAACCGGGAATCGCCAATGCGGACCACGCTGTCGCTTTCACGCACCTGAAGATCGAGCCGCACCGCGATACCGTCGAGAATGGTGTCCGCGACAGAGGGCCCGAAGGCACGGTTGATGTCGTCGAAGCGGTCGATCTCGACCGCGAGCACGGCGATTTCCTGGCGCGCCCGGCGAGCTTGGGTCACCGCCCGGCGCAGACGGTCCTCGAACATGGCGCTGCTGGGCCTGCCGGTGAGCAGGTTCGGCGCGGCCTGGTCCGATTCGGATGGCTCGGCGCGTACCGTGCCAAACCAGTAGCGCCGGCCGCCGGCCTCGACCGGCCGCAGGTCCAGGGTCGCACTGGCGCCGCCGACCGCCGCGATCGGGGCGCTGTCGGCGACCTGGCCGTCCATGATCTGTTCGAGAGACGAATCGACCGAATTGAGGATGTCGATCGGCGCCGCGACCAGGGACTCGCGCTCGATCCCGAGCAAATTGACCATGGAGTCATTGACATGGATCACCCGGTGCGTACCGGCGTCGTCCGCGGCGATGACCACCGTGGCCTCGCCGGCGGCGTCCAACGCGGCAAGCGCGATCG
Organism: uncultured Rhodospirillaceae bacterium; assembly: GCA_913045505.1. Classification (GTDB taxonomy): domain Bacteria; phylum Pseudomonadota; class Alphaproteobacteria; order UBA7887; family UBA7887; genus CAJWQN01. The sequence goes on from CAJWQN010000191.1 coordinate 3,856, forward strand.
CGGCGAGCTGGTCGCGTTCGGGGTCGGTCATGACCACGTCTCCGATCGAGAGTTCACGAGCGATCCGGTCATCCGGCGATCAGGCTCCGCATTTGGCGGTTGGCCACCGCCAGCATGGCGAGATCGAGGCGGTCGCCGGAGCGCAAATCCGTGAACAGGGCCTCGTTGCGGGAGATAATCGCCTGATTGTTGCCGATCCAACTGTCCACGGCACCACTGCCGGCACCCTCGCTCGCCACCACCCGCGCCGCGACCGCGCGTTGCTGTCCATAAAGATCTTCGATGATCGACGCGACCGCCTGGCGTTGCCAATGGGTCTGGGTTTGAACGGACCCGGCGCAGCCCCGCAGCCATTCGAGACCGAGGCGGGCGCCAATCTGAAAATAGGTGCGCGCCACGTCGGCGACGGGCAAGGTCGCGCGGGCGGCGACGTCGACGATATCGCAGGCCGACGCCAGCGGCGCGATGCCGCCGATGACGCCCGCGAGCCCCTCGGGGACGCCGGCCTCGCGCAGGCGCGCCGAGCGGGACTCGAGCGCCGCCGCCTGGTCGGCCGGCAGCACCGACTCCAGACAGCCGGTCAGGGTCTCGACTCCGGCACCGAATTGCGTGATCGTCGCCGCGCAATCCAGTGGCCGCGGTCGATTGGTCAGGAACCACAGACAGCTGTGTTCCATCAGCCGCCGCGAATCCAGAATCATGTCGACCTGAACCGATGACGGGATTCGGTTGTCGAGACTTTCAATCTCGGCCCACAGGGCACGCAGGCCGAACACCTCGCGGGTCACCACATAGGCGCGGGCCACGTTTTCCGCGCTTTCGCCGGTTTCCTCCTGGGCCATCAGCGGAAACACCATGCTCGCCCGGTTGACCATGCTGTTGGCGACCATGGTGGCGATGATTTCCCGGCGCAGGCGATGGCCCTGGATCTGCTTGAGGTATTTCTTGCGCACGGCGGTCGGGAAATAGCGCACCAGATCGTCCTGCAAATACCGGTCCTCGGGCAGGTCGGAGGCGAGCAGCTGATCGTAGAGCGCGTTCTTGGCATAGGCGAACAGCACCGAAATCTCCGGCCGGGTCAGCCCTTGCGCGGCGGCGGCGCGCTCGGCGATCACCTCCTGGTCGGGCAGGAACTCGATCTCACGGTCGAGCCGTCCGTCCCGTTCCAGCATCTGCATCATGCGCCCCTGGACCTCCAGCCGGTCCGCGCCGGCGGCGGCGATGACGCTGATCCCCTGCGCCTGCAGGTAATTGTCACGCAGACATTGTTCGGCGACATCTTCGGTCATCTTGCCCAGCAACCGATCCCTTTGCTTGCGGGTCATTTCACCAGCCGCGACCACGGCGCCCAACAGAATCTTGATGTTGACCTCATGGTCCGAGCAATCGACGCCGGCGGAGTTGTCGATCGCATCGGAGTTCACCTTGATCCCGGCTTCCGCCGCCTCGATTCGGGCCAGTTGGGTGAAGCCCAGATTGCCACCCTCGCCGATCACCCGGCACCGCAGCTCCTTGGCGTCCACACGCAGGCCGTCATTGGCGCGGTCGCCGATGTCGGCGTGGTTTTCGCCCGCGGCCTTGGCATAGGTGCCGATGCCGCCGTTCCAGAGCAAATCCACCGGCGCCCGCAGCATCGCCGAAATGACTTCGTTGGGGGTCGGGGATTCCCGATCCAGGTCGAGCAGGCGGCGGATTTCGGGGGTCAAGCTGATCGCCTTGGCGGAGCGGTCGAAGACCCCGCCGCCGGGCGAAATCAGACTGGTGTCGTAGTCTCCCCAGCCGGACCGCGGCAGTTCGAACAGACGCTTGCGTTCGGCGAACGTCGGCGCCGGATCCGGGTCCGGGTCGATAAACACGTGGAGATGATTGAACGCTCCGACCAGCCGGATATGCTCGGACAGCAACATGCCGTTGCCGAATACGTCCCCCGACATGTCGCCGATACCGACCACGGTGAACGGCTCGCTCTGGGTGTCGAGGCCGAGTTCGCGGAAATGGCGCTTGACCGATTCCCAGGCGCCGCGGGCGGTGATGCCCATGCGCTTGTGATCGTAGCCGGCCGAGCCGCCGGAGGCGAAGGCATCGGCGAGCCAAAAACCATGGGCCTCGGAAATGCGGTTGGCGATGTCGGAGAAGGTCGCGGTGCCCTTGTCGGCGGCGACCACCAGGTAGGGATCGTCGCCGTCGTGGCGGACCACC
>CAJWQN010000192.1 GCA_913045505.1 uncultured Rhodospirillaceae bacterium
CGAATTTCGAGCAGCCGCCGGGAACAGGACTCGGATGCCTCAAAAGCTAGCATACAAGCGGCCCGGCGACGATCGCCTTGAACTCGGCCGCCCGCGCACGATCGGACGCCAAATCGGCATCTGAAAGCGGCAGTGGGCGTTAGCGATAAATTGTGTTATACTTAGCTTCTCCGCAACACTTATTGTGGTAGCAAAAGAAACAATCGTTCGAGTCGTCGGGAGTCGGCCAAAATACCTGATCCAGGAATGCAGGCGGCATTGGAAGCTCTTTCTTTCGATTGCCGTGGGTGGTCCGATTCCATAGTCGGTGCCGCGCCACGGGGTTCGTCGACGGCCGGGGTTTCGAGTCAGTTTTTCTTGACGGGTATTGATTGCGGTGGTGCCAGCGAATGGTGGAATTTTCATTACCGCTCACGAAAAACGTGAATATGAGCATTGATGATTTTCATCGAACTGGTATGAATTTCAAGTTAGTATTTTCCGAACGGCATGTTTGTTTTCCTTATTACACGAGGCCAATTAAGCGCCCGGGATTTCTCTGACGATCCTTTTGCCGAGCAATATCTCGCTTTGCAGTGATTACCGTGTCGCTGGCCATGTTGGGAGCGTTGAGCGCTTGCCTGCTGGTCGATGCGGCAAGCGTGCGCGCCATGGCGCCGCCGGCGTCGCCGTTCGAGACCGCGCTGTTCGAAGCCTATTTGTCCTAGCCGAGGCGGAATCGGCGGCCGGCAACAGCTTCGCTTCGAGCTTCTTTGCCTATAAGGCTCGGGCCGCCGCGCGGGGCGAGGCGGTGGCGCCGGAGCAACTGCGGGATTGGTCCTTGACGCCGAAAGCGGCGGCGGAATTGGACCTGGCCCGCGCCGTGCTGACCACGGCGCTGATTGAACGCAAGGGCGGTGCGGCCGCGGCCGGCGCGGAGGCACAGGTGATGTTCGACTGCTGGCTTGCGCGAACCGAGCAGGGGACGGGGGGTGACCGTGCCGGCGGGTGCCGGACGCGGTTCTGGGAAGCCATTGGCGGAATGCAGAGCGCCGGGGCCAGCGAATGAATCGGGGCGCCGCTTGCGCCCAGTGGACGCAACTGTCCGCCGCGAGGAAGGAGACGCCATGACAATTCACGCGAAGCCGCTGGTCGTGGTCGGTGGAATCTGGATCTGCGTGGCGGGTTTGTCGGCCACCGTTTGGGCCGGCGATCCGGTCGGCGAGATCGCCGGATTGCGGGGCACGGCGATGGTCGTTCATCAGGGGCAAACGGCGCCGGAGTCCTTGAGCTTGGGCGCGTCGGTGTTCCAGCAGGACATGATCCGGACTGGCGCGGAGTCGAAGGTCAAGGTTCGGTTCAACGATGAGACCGTCAGTGTGCTTGGCGCCAAGGGCACCCTCAAGATTACCGAGTTCGTCTACGATCCGGAGCAGGAAGAACGGTCTTCGGTGCTGACCGTCTCGGCCGGTATCCTGCGCACCGTGGTCAACTTGTTCGTGCCTGATTCCAAGTTCGAGGTTCATTCGGCGACCGCCGTGGCTTCGATGCGCGCCACCGAATGGGTTGCCGAAACCTTTCCCGGAACCACCCATCTGGTGGTGATGCGCGGCGCGGTCGCGGTGACCAGCACCGATCCGACCATTGCCGGGTCCGTCATCCTCGAGGCCGGCGAAGGCACCAAGGTCGATGCCGGCGCCGCGCCCGCCGCGAAGGGGCGCTGGGGCCAGAACCGGGTGCGATCGTTCGAGGAACAGACCGCGCTCGATTAGCGGGCGTTGGCGAATTCGGGGCACCGGCGGGGGCGGTGGTGAAGGTCACCGGATTCAGGGTGAGTCTGCTCACCGCGCTGCTGACCTTGGCTTTCTACGCGGTGCTGTCGCAGACTCAGTTGATGCGCAGCCTCGAGGGCATGTCGCTCGATTTTCGCTTTCAATTGAGCGGAGTCACCAAGCCCGGCCGGGACGTGGCGGTGGTGCTGATCGACGACAAGAGCGTGGCCGAAATCGGTCGCTGGCCCTGGGGACGGGCGACCATTGCCAAGATGGTCGATCAATTGGCCGCGGCCGGCGCCCGGGTGATCGCCCTGGATATGCTGTTTCTCGATCCGGAGAGTCGGGTTTCGGGCGAGGCTGTCGCCGGGCTCGAGGACTTGGTGCGGACATTGGACGGGGCCGCGCTCGGGACCGCCCTGGAGGCGGTGCGGTCCAGGCTACCGGCCCTGGTCGCGCAACTCGGGCTGGACGAGGACGCGGTGCTCGGCCAGGCGATGGCCCGGGCAGGCAAAGTGGTGGTCCCGTTCTCGTTCGTTTTCGCGGCCCCGGGTTCCGATCCGGCCCCGCCGTCGGTGCCGCCCGATTTCATCGAAGCCTCGGCATTTCGCACCCTTCGGTTGGTTGCCGGGCAGGATCCCCGATTTGCGTTGGCGAGTCGCGGCCTGCTCGCGCCCCTGCCGGCGATCGGCGCCAACGCAAAGGCGCTCGGCCATGCCAATGTCGCCATCGACGTCGATGGCTCGGCGCGGTTCGAGTATCCGGTCCTGGAATATGCCGGCCAGTATTATCCGTCATTCGCGGTTCAGATCGCGCGCGAGTTTCTCGGCCTTGCGCCGGAGGAGGTCGGGATCGATTTCGCGAGCGGTCTTCGCGTCGGCGGGAAGCTCGTTCCGACCGATAACTACATGCGTCTGCTGGCCAACCTGTACGGGCCGGAGCAAACCTTCCCGACCTATGCGTTCTCGGACGTGGCGTTGGGCCGCGTGCCGGATGATGCATTTGCCGGCAAGGCGGTGCTGATCGGCGCCAATGCGGTCGGCATCAGCGACGTGTTCGTGACCCCGTACTCGGCGGTGGTTCCCGGAGTCGAACGCAACGCCAATATCGTCGACAACATCTTGAGCGAGCGGTTCCTGCAACGGCCGCGTCTGTCCTGACTTTACGACATCGCCACCATGGTGGCGGTCTGCCTGGCTCTCGGCGCGGTCAGCGCCGGGCTCTCGACCTTGCACCTCAGCTTCGTCGCGCTCGGGATCGGCCTGGCCCTGGCCGGCGGGACCTACACGCTGTTCAGCGCCGGTGGCCTATGGCTCAATTTCACCTTTCCAGTTCTGAGCATCTTGCTTACCTATAGTGCACTCACGATTTATGCCTATCTCACCCAGGATCGGCGCGAGCGCATGATTCGCGACGCCTTCGATCATTATCTCCACCCCGCCATCGTTCAATCACTCTGCGACAATCCGGACGTGCTGTCGCTGGGCGGCGAACGGAAGGACCTGACCGTCCTGTTTTCCGACGTTCGGAACTTCAGTTCCGTCGCGTCCCATCTCGAACCCGAACAACTGGTCGGCACCATGAACGAATACTTCAACCTGGTGACCAACGTGGTGCTCGAGAACGAGGGCCTGCTCGACAAGTATCTGGGCGACGGGCTGATGGCGGTCTATGGCGCGCCTTTGCCGACCCCGGTCACGGACCAGGCGGTTCAGGCCTGCGGCACCGCCCTGGCCATGGTCGAGGCCGCGACATCCTTGCGCGAGAGTTGGGCCGCGCGCGGCGCCACGCAGCCGCTCCAAATCGGGGTCGGCATCAATACCGGCCCCATGATCATCGGCAACATGGGCTCCGATTATCACTTTGATTACACGGTGATGGGCGACGAGGTGGTGATCGGGTCGCGGCTCGAGCAATGCAACAAGATCTTGGGCACCAGCATCATCGCCAGCGCGCGAACAGTGGACATGGCGCGTGACCGGGTCGCCTTTCGCGAACTCGATCTGGCCCATATCAAGGGCACCGCCGAACCGGTCCGGCTGTTCGAGGTCATGGGCCTGCGGCCGGTCTCGGACGCCATGACCAACCGGATCAAGGTTTTCGAGGACGGGCTCGCGGCCTACCGACGGCGCGACTGGGCGGTGGCCCGAGACCGGTTCGCCGCGGCCCTGGACAGTGCGCCGGACGATCGACCGAGCGCGGTATTCATACGCCGCTGCGAGTTCTTCGCCGAGGTGCCGCCGCCCGATGATTGGGACCTGGTGGCACCCGAACGTGCCGCGGCCGGACGACCGAAGCGACGGACCGCACTTGACGCCGATCCGTTCACGGCGGCGCCTGGTGGCTAGGCCATGACCGGGACAGACCGATTGGCCGCCTCGGCGGCGCGGCACGGGCTTAACCTGAATCAAGAACCATGCCCTTCGATGGTAGTATATGGCCCCTCATTGCCCATGCCCTTGGCCTGATCGAGGTTGCAGGGGGTATTTTCCAGGATAACCGTATTGGCAAGAACGGATAGCACGGCATGACAGGGCGGATCCGTCAATCGTCGGCTTCAGCTTCACGCTCTGGCCTAGAATCTTGGAAGTTCTGTGCGGACGCTTGCCGTGCCAAGAAGCTTGTTCCAGAAGGTATTGGGCCTGATCGATGATCCACGACGAGGACCCGTTCCGGCGTAGGCGAAGAAAATCGACCGCAAGGCGAAAATGACCGGAGAGGTACGTCTGGATGATCAGAACACCAGCCAAATGGGCTTGCGAACACGGCCCAATCATCAATTTTGGCCTGTCGGACGACTGCGCGGGTGAACTTGTTCGAACGGTGGTGATATTTGAGTCTGATTAGAAGTGAATTTGGTGGTTGTCTGGAAAATTCGGAATATATGACTGGTGGATTCTCGGCCGCAAGGCTGATGGCGGTCCTCGGCTTGGTGAGCCGTCGCGCGACCGAGCCTGCCGGTAGACCTAGAGCGGAGTTGCGATGCATGTCTGATCGAAAAACACCCCTGTTGGTCGTGGTCCTGACGTTGTTCGGGGTGGTGGCCGGTTGCGGCGGGTTGGGCGTGATCGCCGGCATCGCGACCGCATCGGCGGCGCGGGCCGAGGAGTCCCTGGTTGACGCGGCGCTTGGCGGGCGTGGATTGGGCGACCTCCGTTACCGGTTCGAACGTGTCGATCAGGACGGCAGGGCCGAGATCGGCCGGGCCAACACGGCGCATGTCCGGCTCGGCTACGAGACCGGCAGTTTCCTCGACACCCATATGCTGATCGAATTCGAAACCATCGTCCGAATTGGCGCCGAGGATTACAACGACACCTACAACCGCAAGACCCGATTCCCGGTGATCGCCGATCCCGAGGCCACCGAAATGAATCAGGGTTATCTGGATTTCAAGGGCCTGGAGAAGACCTCGATCAGGGTTGGCCGTCAGCGCATCAACATCGACAACCAGCGCTTTGTCGGCGGTGTCGCGTTCCGCCAAAACGAGCAGACCTTCGACGCCGCCACCGTGACCACCGACATCATCGCCGACACCCGGATTCGCTATGGCTACGTGCTGAACATCAACACCATCTTCGGCGATGGCTTGGCGGGCCGCGACCGGGCCTCGAACACCCACTTGTTCAATGTCGGCTATGACGGTTTCGAGGTCGGAAAGCTGACCGGCTACAGCTATCTGGTCGATACAAATAATTTCGCGCAGTCGTCGTCGGCGACGATCGGGCTTCGCTTCTCGGGCCGCCACGCCTTCGAGTTCGCCCCCGATGTCTCGGTCCTCTACACGGCCGAAACCGCGCGCCAGTGGAATTACGGCGGCAATCCCGGCGACTTCTCGCTCGGCTATGTGTCGTTGGAGCCCGGACTAGGCTACCGGACCTTCACCGCCCGGCTCGGCTACGAGTTTCTCGACGGCGACGGCGCGGATGCGTTCCAGACCCCGCTCGGCACCAACCACGCCTTCAACGGCATCACGGATTTGTTCCTGACCACGCCCGCCGACGGCCTGCAAGACGCTTACCTGAAGCTCGCCTACCGTTTCGCGGACCCGGAACCGCTGCGCGGCACCGTGCTCAAGGCCGCCTATCACCAATTCTGGGGCGATCGAGACGGCCGACATTTCGGCTCGGAATGGAACCTGACCGTGGCCCGGACGTTCAAGGAGCTGACGCCGCTGAACGCCAGCCTGACGCTGTCGGCCCAGTTCGCGGCCTACAAGGCCGATCGCTTCGGCGCCGACGTCAACAAGCTCTGGCTCACCGCCCAGTTCAAGTTCTGAGCGCGCC
>CAJWQN010000193.1 GCA_913045505.1 uncultured Rhodospirillaceae bacterium
CGAGGTGATCGGGCGCCCCGACCTGTTGCGCCAGGTCAGCCGCGGCAGCGCCCATCTCGACGATCTCGACCTCAATCCGCTGCTGGTCCAGGCCGATCCGGGCGACCTTCCCCGCCACTTCGCCCTCGACGGCCGCAACGAAGTGCCCGACACCCTGGATGCGCAGATGATCGAGGACGCCCGGGCCCTGTTCCAGGACGGCGAGAAAATGCAGCTCGCCTACAATATCCACAACACCCAGCGCGCGATCGGCACCCGCCTGTCGTCGATGATCACCCAGCGATTCGGCATGAACACGCTCCAGCCCGGCCATCTGACCGTGCGGCTGCGCGGCTCGGCCGGTCAGTCGCTCGGCGCCTGGGCGGTCCAGGGCGTCAAGATCGAAGTGTTCGGCGATGCCAATGATTATGTCGGCAAGGGTCTGTCCGGAGGTATGATCGTGGTCCGCCCGACCACCGCCAGCCCCCTGATCTCGAACGACAACACCATCATCGGCAACACGGTTCTCTATGGCGCCACCGCCGGCAAGCTGTTCGCCGCCGGCCAAGCCGCGGAACGGTTCGCGGTTCGCAATTCCGGCGCCATCGTCGTGGTCGAGGGCTGCGGCGCCAATGGCTGCGAATACATGACCGGTGGCGTGGTCGCGATCCTGGGCCCGGTCGGCGACAATTTCGCCGCCGGCATGACCGGGGGCATGGCGTTCGTCTACGACACCGATCTCAGCTTCGAAAAGGCGGTCAATCCCGACAGCGTGACCTATCAGCGCATCGACAGCGCCCATTGGGAAGAGCGGCTGCACGGCATGATTCTGGAGCATGTGGCGCAAACGGGGTCGAAATTCGCCGAAGCGCTGATCCACGACTGGGATCGCGCCGTCGCGCGGTTCTGGCAAGTCTGCCCGAACGAGATGATCAGCCACCTCGAGCATCCGCTCAGCGATCGCGAGGCGGCCCAGACCGCCTGAGCTCGCCAACCCCGCATCGGGCTGGCGCCGCCGGCTCAAGGCGCTAGATTGGCGCCATGCGTACGGTCTACCATTTGCCGCTTTCGCCGTTCAGCCGCAAGGTGCGCATCGCGCTGGCCGAAAAGAACCTCGACTTCGACCTCCAGGTCGAGAAGGTGTGGGAACGACGGGCCGAGTATCTGACCCTGAATCCGGCCGGCCAGGTGCCGCTGTTGATCGACGAGGACGGAACCGCGATCGCCGACTCCGGCGTGATCTGCGAATATTTGGAAGACCGGCACCCGGAGCCGTCGCTGCTCGGTGGCGCGCCCGCGGCACGGGCCGAGGCGCGCCGACTGATCGCCTGGTTCGACCTCAAATTCGACCGCGAAGTGACCCGCAACCTTGCGTTCGAAAAGGTCATGAAACGATTCTACGACATGGGCGAGCCGCAATCGGAACGAATCCGGGCCGGCCGGCAGAACATTCGCTATCATCTGGACTACATCGGCTACCTGATCGACCGTCGCAATTGGCTGGCCGGCGACAGCCTGTCCTATGCCGATCTTGCCGCCGGCGCCCATCTGTCGGTCCTGGACTATATCGGCGACGTGCCGTGGTCCGAACATGGCACGGCCAAGGACTGGTACGCGCGGCTCAAATCGCGGCCAAGCTTCCGGCCGCTGCTGGAGGATCACGTGGCCGGCCTGCCGCCGCCGAAGCATTACGCCGACCTGGACTTCTGAGCCTGGACGAGGCGCCACTCCGATGACCGGCAGCGACCTTCTCGCCCCCATCCTGGCCTGGCTGACGTCGGAAGCGTTCGTCGGCGGGGCGGCGCTGCTGGCCGCCGCGGTGGCGAGTCACTTGGCCGTGCGCCGCTATCTGCTGCGCGTGATCGACGCCGCGCTCGAGCGCTCCAAGACCCAGTGGGACGACATCCTGGCGCGCCGCGGCGTGTTCAAACAACTGTCCTATCTGGCTCCGGCTCTGGTGATCTATTACGGGCTGGGGTTCTATCCGTCGGTCGCCGAGGTCGGCGGCCGCATCCTGCTCGCCTATGTCATCGTCAATCTGGTCTTCATTCTGAGCCGGCTGCTCTCGGCCGCGGTCGACATCTACCAGCTCTATCCGATTTCGCGCCGGCGCCCGGTTAAGGGTTACGTCCAGCTTGCCAAGATGGCGGTCTACATTCTGGGCACGGTGCTCGCGGTATGCACACTGCTCGACGTCTCGCCCTGGGGAATCCTGAGCGGCATCGGCGCGATGACCGCGATTCTGATCCTGGCGTTCAAGGACACCCTCCTGTCCCTGATCGCCAGCCTTCAGATCGCCGCCTACGACCTTGTCCACCGGGGCGACTGGATCGAAATGCCCCAGTTCGGTGCCGATGGCGACGTGATCGACGTGGCGCTGCACACCATTCAGGTCCAGAACTGGGACAAGACCATCGTCACCATCCCCACCCACAAACTGATCGAGGGCTCGTTCAAGAACTGGCGGGGGATGACCGAATCGGGCGGCCGGCGGATCAAGCGCAGCCTGCTGATCGACCAGACCAGCGTCCGCTTTGTCGATGACGCCTTGCTGGAGAAGCTACAGGGGGTTCGCAGGCTGGCGCCGTATCTCGACCGGAAAGCGACGGAACTGGAACGGGACAACCCGGCGTCGCAAGACGATTCGATGCCGCTGAACCGCCGCGCCCTGACCAATCTGGGAACCTTCCGCGCCTATGTGGTGGCTTATTTGCGGGACAACACCAAACTGCGCCAGGACATGACCTTCCTGGTCCGCCAGTTGCCGCCGTCCCCGGACGGGCTGCCGCTGGAGATATACGTGTTCACCAACGACACGGACTGGGCCAATTACGAAGGCATTCAGTCTGATATCGTCGATCACCTGCTGGCCGCGATCCCCTTTTTCGAACTGCGCGTGTTCCAGCACCCGACCGGCCACGATCTCCATGCGCTGACCGCGGCCCGTTAGCCGTGTCCGCCGCCCGGGCTCGGATTCGTGATAGGGCGCTCTCTCTCGGCTTCGACGCGGTCGGCTACGCCGATCCGGGCACGATCGCCGAGGCCGGCGCGAACCTGGCGGCGTTCCTGGCCGCCGGCTACCACGGCGACATGGCCTGGTTGGCCGATACGCGGCAACGCCGGGCTGATCCAAACGTGCTGTGGCCGGAGGCCCGAACCGCGGTGGTGGTCGCGGTCAATTACGGCCCCGATCAGGATCCGTTGGCGGTGCTCGGGCAGCCCGAACGGGGCGCGATCTCGGTCTACGCCCGCAACCGCGACTATCACCGGCTGATCAAGGGCCGACTCAAGGAGCTCGCCGGCTGGATGGCGGCCAGGTTGGGCGGCGAGGTCAAAGTGTTCGTCGACACCGCCCCGGTGATGGAGAAACCGCTCGCCCGGGCGGCCGGCCTCGGCTGGCAGGGCAAGCACACCAATCTGGTGTCGCGCCAATTCGGCTCCTGGCTGTTCCTGGGGGCGGTGTTCACGACCTTGGTCCTGACTCCGGATCGGCCAACACCCGACCACTGCGGCCGGTGCCACCAATGCCTGGACATCTGCCCGACCGGTGCGTTCCCGGCACCCTATCGGCTCGATGCCCGCCGCTGCATCTCTTATCTCACCATCGAGCACAAGGGCCATATTCCCGCCGCGCTGCGCACCGCGATCGGCAACCGTATCTTCGGCTGCGACGACTGCCTGGCGGTCTGTCCATGGAACAAGTTCGCCCGCGCCACCGCGGAGCCGCGACTGGCCGCGCGGGACGATCTGGTCGGGCCGCGACTGGCCAAGCTCGCGGCGCTGGACGAGCCTGGCTTCCGAAGCTTGTTCGCCGGCTCGCCGGTCAAACGGATCGGCCGCGACCGATTCGTCCGCAACGTCCTGATCGCGATCGGCAACAGCGGCCGGGCGGACTTGGCCGAGAGCGCGCGCCAGCGGCTCGACGACCGATCGCCGCTGGTCCGGGCGATGGCGGCGTGGGCGCTCAGGCGCCTGCTGGACGGGGAAGCCTTCGCCGCCCTCGGCACCGACCGCCGCGACCAGGAGCGCGATCCGATCGTGCGCGCCGAATGGTCGCCGGACACGGCATCATGACCCGGGTCACGGCGGCTCCGCCTTGTCGAGTTGGTCGAGATAATCTCGGGCCAGCTCGGCGGCCGGGCTGTCGGGCGCCAACACCAGAACCTCCGCGAAATCGCGGCGCGCCGCGGCGGCCTCGCCGGCCTCCAGGTTGAGCAGGCCGCGCTCGACAAGGCCATCCGCGTTGGCCGGGTCTCGTGCCAGCGCCTCGGCGATATCGGCACCGGCCTGGTCGCCCTCACCGAGCCGGCGATAGGCCGTGGCCCGGAGCACCCAAACATCGGCGCGCTCGGGCGCGTGCCGAATCGCGGCATCCAGATCTTCGATCGCGGCCCGATAGTCCTTGATATCGGCGTAGGCCAGCGCCCGGTCGATCAGCAAGTCCGGATCCTCCGGCGTGAGCTTGAGCGCCTGGTCGAACGCCACCCGCGCGGTCTTCGGCTGATTGGCCCGCAGCCACGCATTGCCGGCTTGGGCATAAAGCTTGGCGCCGATCTCGGCCGGCGCGTGGTCGAGTTCGACGGCGAGCCTGTGAAATCCGCGCGCGGCGGCGCGGTAATCGCCGAGCGCCTGGAGGGCCAGGGCGATACAATGTCGGGCCGGAACCCCGCCGCCGGCGTCCGCCCAGGCGAGGGCGCTCTCCATCGCCTCGGCCGGGCGGACGGTGACGAGAAGCACGCAGTTCTTGTAGCGGTCGGGCTCGTCGGCCGCGCCGGCGCCCGGCGCCGCCATCAGCGCCGCGATCAGGGCCGCCACCAACGGGGCCGCCCGGGCGCCGAGCCGGCGGAGATCAGACATCGGCTTGCGAGGAAGGGGGCATGATCGTTAGATTCGGCGGCCCATGGCAGGGTTGCAACCCCTAACAGGAGCCGCCGCCGTCGATGACCCAGGCCCCCGAGAAGCGCCTGTTCTGCTTCGGCCTCGGCTACAGCGCCCGGGCGCTGGCCGCCGACGTGATCGCGGCCGGCTGGGCGGTGGCGGGAACCTGCCGGTCTCCGGAGAAAGCCGACCGAACCGCCGCGCTGGGAGCGGCCCCGTTCCGGTTCGATTCGGGCCGGGCGCTGGAAGATCCCCAATCGGCGCTGGCCGGGACCACCCATCTGCTGTGTTCGATCGCCCCCGACGACAAGGGCGATCCCGCGCTCCTCGCCCATCGTGATGCCATTTCGCGTCTGTCCGGCCTGCGGTGGATCGGCTACCTGTCCTCGACCAGCGTCTACGGCGACCGGGGCGGCGCCATGGTCGACGAAACGGCGGAGTTGCAACCGGTCAGTGCCCGGGCGCGCCGCCGGGTCCGGGCCGAGGACCAATGGCGGGTCCTGTGGCGCGAACATGGCCTGCCGGTGCATTTCTTTCGCCTGGCCGGCATCTATGGCCCCGGCCGCGGCGCCATCGAGAACGTTCGCAACGGCGCGGCCCGGCGCATCGACAAGCCGGGGCATCTGTTCTCGCGGATTCACGTCGCCGATATCGTGGCGGTGCTGCGCGCGTCGATGGCGCGGCCGCGGCCGGGCGCGATCTACAACGTTTGCGACGACCATCCCGCGCCGTCGGCCGACGTGACCGCTTACGCCTGCCGGTTGCTCGCCGTCGCGCCGCCGCCGCTGATCCCGTTCGCCGAGGCCGCCCAGTCCATGTCGCCGGCGGCACTCGAATTCTGGGCCGACGACCGGCGGATCAGCAACGCCCGCCTCCACGACGAACTCGGCGTGCGCCTCCAATACCCGAGCTATCGCGAGGGCCTGGCGGCCAACCTGGCGGACGACTAGCGCGTTTTCCGAGTCGGGAGATCGGGTCGAGCATTTCCTGGCGTCGCAAATCTTGGGAATGGTGAGTCCCTTGATTTCCCTAAGGGGACATTGTGCTTTAATCGCATTAGGCTTGGCAGATTCAGGTCGGAAGTGCACCACGGGGGGCATTCATGAGGACCTCATGGGGTGTCTGATAGC
>CAJWQN010000194.1 GCA_913045505.1 uncultured Rhodospirillaceae bacterium
GGGGCATCCCCGGCGACCATGTCGTCGGCGCCCGAGTGGTATTGTGGCCGCCGATTGCCGAGGCCTGAGGCCCAGACCCAGGCCCAAAGAAGGAGGTGACCCGTGACCCAGAGCCCGTCTCCCGCCGAACCCGGCGCCGACACACCGGACGCACAGGACTCCACCGACTGGCCGGCGCTGATCGCCGACTTGAATCGCTATCTCAGGCTCCGGACCACCCCGATCGGCATGAAGCTGTTCGAGACCGTAGCCGAAATGGCGGCGATCGAGCGCATCCGCCGGCCCAAGGCGATCCACACCGCCGATCAGATCGTCGCCCAGTCCTGCCGGCTCGGCTGGACGCTCGGGATCACCGCCGATGACCTGATCGGCAGTCAGTGCGCCGCCGTGCTCGGTCTCGGCCCTCAGGATAGGACCTGGCGCTCGGGCCAACACATGGCCGGAATCTGGTTCGAGGGCGAATCGGATGCCGCCGCCCACCAAGGTGCCATGGACGTGGTGCCTCATGGCCGCTACCAGGCGATGGCGGTCTCGCCGCTCGTCTCCGGCCGCCTCGACCCGCCCGACATCTGCCTGATCTACGCCACCCCAGCTCAAATGATATTGTTTATCAACGGCTTGCAGTGGAGTGGTTATAAAAAACTCGAATGGGGCTGTGTCGGCGAATCGGCCTGCGCCGATTCCTGGGGCCGGGCGCTGACCACGGGCGCGCCAAGCCTGTCGATCCCCTGCTTCGCCGAGCGTCGTTACGGCGGCGTGATGGAAGACGAATTGCTGATCGCGCTGCCGCCCCATTATCTGCCGAAGGCGATCCTGGGCCTGGCCAGCCTGTCCGCCAACGGCCTCCGCTACCCGATCCCCCAATACGGCATCCAGGCGGACGCCACCGCCGGCCTCGCCGCCAGCTACGGAGACAGGTAACGAAATCAGAGGTCGGACGTCAGAAATCAGAAGTCAGGGATCGGACCGGCACGGCAAGGCTCGGGCCAGGGCCTCCGGCAACGCCTTGACCTCGTTCGGATTGGCGGGGTCAAATCCCTCGGCGAGCCAGTCGTCGAGGGGGGCATGCCGATACGGTCCGATAGACGGACGCTTCCCGCGAAGACCATGCGGAGCAAGAGGCCGCGCACGCCAATGCCTCTGCGGGGCCTCTGCGGGGCGTTTGCCGGGCGTTTGCGGGCGCCGAGTGGTGTCCTATCTTGGCCCTCGATCATGCGACACATCATTCCGATCCTGGCGAAGACGATGCGAGGGTTCAACGGCGCCCTGATCGCGGGCTTGCTCGCCGGCTGCGCGTTGCCGGGCGCGGACGACTGGTCCGGTCCGCACCGCGCGGACCCGCAAGCGGCGGCCTGCCTGGCGGTCTTCGCCGCGATCGAGGAAGCTGTCGCGGGCGCGGAAACCGGAGACGCCGAGGCTGTTCCCGTGGCCGGCTTTCCCTATCTGCGAGCGGACCGGTTTCTGGCCTCGTTCGCCAATCAATCGCTGGATGGATCACGACTGCGGGCCTGGAGCCGGCGCCTGCAAGACCTGGCCGCCACGGCCAGAGAGGTCGAAATCGCCAATCTTCCGCGGGCGGCACGGGCGCGCCTTGCCGCCAGGGTTCAGGGCCTGATCACCGCCGACCAATCAACGTTCGAGTCCGCCGACCACTGCGCGGACCATTTGAGCGAACGTGACCTCACCGCACCGGCCGCCCGGCGCGCCCTCGAGCGCGGTGTCCGTGTCCCCGATTCCTACCGGGACTGGTGGCGGGTGATCGGCCTCTATCCGCTCACGGCACTGCCGGTCGCGATCGGCTTCGATCGGTGGAAGCGGGACAATCTGGCGGTGTTCGATCGGCCTGATCGAGCCCTGGAGTCGGTGGGTGCGTGGATTGCCTACACCCCGCCCGAGTCCGGGCCGACTCTGACGGCCACGGAGATCGCCCGCCTGCTCGACTCCTTGCGATCCCAGGACCCGCTGGCGATTCCGTCTCCGGATGCCGATCAGGCCGCCACTCTTGTCGCACAATTCGCTCCGGTCTGGGTGGTCGATACCGCCAGCAATGACGATCGGATCGGCGCGCCGGGCTGGGGCGAAGACGGCACCGTCCTGGTCGATACCGCCCGGCCCACCATCTATCACCGGCTGTCCCACACCCGCTTCAGCGGCAATGTGCTCTTGCAGATCAGCTATATGGCTTGGTTCCCGGCGCGGCCGCTGACCGGCCCTCTCGATCTGCTGGGCGGCACCCTGGACGCGGTGATCTGGCGGGTGACCCTGGGCGCGAATGGTGAGCCGCTGATTCATGACACGATCCATGGCTGCGGCTGCTATCACCTGTTTTTTCCCGCGCGCCCCATGCGCCCTCGCGTGATCGCCCATCCTTCCGGTGTGACCGAACATGCTCTCGCGCCCGCCGCCGCGCCGGAACTGGCGCCTGGACAGCGGATCGCACTCCACCTCGCCAGTACCAGCCACTATCTCCAGGCCGTGCGGGTCGCCCCGGCCGGGCTGGAAAACCCGGTGGTCACCGCGCTGGATCATATGGACGCGCTGCGATCGTTGCCGCTTGCCAACGGCGACCGCCGCTCACTGTACGGACCCGATGGGCTGGTCGCGGGCAGCGAACGAGGGGAACGATTCGTGCTCTGGCCGATGGGCATTTCGGAGCCGGGGGCCATGCGCCAATGGGGCACCCACGCGACCGCCTTTGTCGGGCGGCGCCATTTCGACGATCCGAGCTTGCTGGACAGGGCGTTCGTGCTCCAGGATGCCGACGGGTCATGACCACGACCGGCGCTTGCCCGGTTCGCCCACAGGCGTCAATATGGGCGCAACCGAAGCTGAGGAGGCTGGGATGGCCCAACACCGCGGATCGGAGATGTCGTTGCTGTGGTTCATCGTCATCGGCGTCGTCGGCGTGATCGGACTGGTCCTGGCCTCACGGGCGGCCGACGCCACGCTCTATTGGAGCGGTCTCGCCTTGGCCGGCCTATGCGTGCTGCTCGGATTTCGCTTCATCATCTTTCTACAAGACCGCGCCTGGACCGAGGACTGAGCGGCGCCCTTGCGCCGACCTGGATGCCCGGGTGATTGATCCCGGGCGCGCCGCCACGGACCGATATCGCGAACTTGGCCCGCGGATCGTCAAGCCGGTCCGGAACTGAATTACCGATCCCGCCCAGGCCGGGGCGACAAAAATGCGCCGATCGGCTTGTCACCATTCGGGTTCGGGCTATTTGGGAATCTCAGCGATCTTCGCCAATCCGCCAGCCATGAACGGGCTGTTTCAAGGCCGGGACCGATGTCCCGCGACGGCAACCGGAGACTCCGTATGAAATGACAGCCAACCGGATGCTGATCATCGACGACGAGCCCGATATCGGGGCCTTCCTCAAGACGGTCGCCGAAAGGGTCGGGTTCCAGGCCATGGCGACGGTCGAGTTCCTGCGCGAAGCCGGCTGCGATACCGGACAGGGATACTATTTCGGCAGGCCGGTCCCGGCCGACAAGTACGACCATCTGTTCGCCGCCCCGACCGCCTGACGGGCGGGCCGACACCGAAATCCTCAGGTCCCGACGCGGATCGGGCCGACCAGGCCACGCAACGCGGCGATCACGCTGAGGGCGGTGATCCGCCCGGTGCGCGGGTTGTCGGCGCTGGGCACGTTTTCGATGGTCATGGTCAATCGCGCGCTGTCGGCGTCGACCACGATATCGTGGGTGTTGCGGCTCAGCGCCGGATCGGCCCAGATTTCCAGACGGGTCTGGTCCGGCCCAACCCCCGCAAGGCTCAACGCCGCGGCGACGTTGACGTTGGCCGGAAAGCCCCGGGCGCCGTCACGGGCCGAGCCGTCAAACACCTTGAGCGGCGCTCTCAGATCGTCAAGACGAATGCCGTGTTCCACCAGATAGGGCGCCCCGGCAAGGGACGCCGGGGGCTTGCGGGTGATCATGGTGACCCGTTCGATGGTCCCTTCGGCCGCCGCGCGCACCGCGTCGAGCCCGAGCAGGGCACCGGTCGGAACCAGGATCCGCCCGCCACTGGCCGATGCCAGGTCGATCAGATCGGGTCGTGCAAGCAGCGCCCCCACGCTCGCCGGCACCAAAATCCGGCCCGCGCGCAGCGCCGGCTCGGCAATGGTCTCAAACACCGCCGCCGGCGCACATTCGACCACCACCGCGCCGTATTCGGCCAGCGCCGCCGCCGCCGCCACTGCCGGCGGGTCGCGAAAATCGCCGACCCGATCCCGGGCCCGGTTCTGGTCGCGCGCCGAAACCGCGGTCAGTCGCAAGCCCGGAACGCCTTCATCCAGGCGGCGCGCGACCGCCATGCCGATGGCGCCGAGCCCGGCGACGGCCACCGTCACATGCTCGTCATTGCTCATGGCGACTCCCCGACCCTGCCGCGCGCACCGAGCGCCGGACAGGGAAACTTACCATCGCTCGGGCGGCGATGGCGTCCGCAATTTGCCGTCGGCGGATGGCTGCCCCCGAGAAATGGCGCCATTTGTGACCGCGGTCACAGTTGGCCGGGCGATTCGGTGGCATCTTGCCTCTCACATTGTTCCCTCCTCCCTTACCTTGCGCCGGCCCGGTTCTCCCGGGCCGGCGTTTTCTTGTTCCGGCCCATCGGCCCACGTGACAACGGTCACCAACCGGTCGATTCGGGGTCGGGCCAGGGCTTGGATTGTGAAAGCTGTCACAGCCGGCGGCGCCCGAGACCGATTAAATTGGCGCCAACGGACAAAAAAGAGGGAAAGCAACCAATGAAAGCCACCGGAATCGCATCTCGCTGCGCCGCCAAACTCGCCACCGTCGCAACGATCGCCTTGGCCACCGGCGCCGCCTGGCTGGCCTACGAATCCACTTACGGGGCGGGTGTCAACGGGGTCGCCATCGATTTCGCACGCAACCTGGGCCGGCTTGGCGGCATCGCTTCGGGGCTCGATCCGATCGTCGCATTGGTGGTGCTGCCGCCCGCCGCGATCGGTGCCGTCGCCCTGGCCAGCTTGTTCGTATGGAACCGCTACGCGGCTTGACAGCCCGTTCGCCGGTTACCCCAGACAACCGCGCCGGTTCAGCCCGGCAACAGCGATGGCCCGCCGCTCGATCCGACAGGCGCGGTGGTCGGCGCTTCGCGAACGGCCGCGGGACCCCTGCCGACAGCTAAGTGCCCCGCCCTATCGCCCCTTATTCCCGCACTCTCTTTTCAACGAGATAGCTCAATACCAGTAGGGTCACCGGCCAAATAGCGACCCAAATTCCCAACCGCTCCGCATGAGCCTCTTGAAGAACGGCTCTCAGTGCAGGATCGTCAATACCGCTGAGGACCGGCCTTACGACTTCGATCCCCGGCCCGAAGTACCACAGCAGCCATGCAAGCGGGACAGAAACAATTCCCAGCCAAAACAAAACTTGAGGTAACATTTTCATCTTCCCCTCCTCTGGCCGTGTTACGGAGCTTGATCATCCAGCTAGAGCACCTGTCGATAGGGATTCTATCCCGGATGGTTTCGTGACGGAACCATTTTGGGCCTCCGGCGCGCGCGCGACGATCCAGATCGGCCGGCTCGGATGCGGACAGACCTCGACGCACACGCCGCAGCCGACGCAGCCGGACCGCACGACCGGCCGGTAGATGTTGGCGAAGTCGAAACCGATGGCGCGCTCGCCGAGCGGGCAGATGGTCGCGCAGGCGCCGCATACGCCCCTGTCGACCCAGGGATAGCAAGCGGAACGGTCGATCTGGGCGATGCCCATGTCGATCTCTTCGCGGGGTGTCGGAATAAGGGCGTCGGTCGGGCATGCGGCCATGCACTTGTCGCACAGGATGCAGGCCTTGTCCGTCGGGTCGATATAGGGGGTGTTGACTGCCGTGCCGCCGTCGCGGGCGTGAAAGCGGATGCAGCGCGGCGGGCAGACCTCGCCGCACAGGCCACAGCCGATGCAGGCGGCGACGAACGCCGCG
>CAJWQN010000195.1 GCA_913045505.1 uncultured Rhodospirillaceae bacterium
TGCTCGGCGCCCGGATTGGTCCGTTGGCGTCCATCTCCATGCCGCGCACAACCTCGATGAAGTCGTCTTTCGCCAAGCGGTAGCGGGTGAGAGGTCGGGCCAAGGCGCGGGTGATCGGATGGGCCGGATGACCGGCATACAGGGCTTCGATTTCGCGGCGCCAATCGGCCAGGCCCGCCAGCTTGTCGGACACCGCCGCCGGCTCATCGGCGATGTCGTCGACCGCCCGGCAAAAGGCGTAGATCGCGAACATGGCATCGCGCTTCGGCCTGGGCAGAATCTGCATGGCCCAATAGAACGATGAGCCGGCGCGCCGGACCACGTCGTGAACATGTGCGACCGCCGTGGCCTCGTCCCGGCTGTCTGCTACCAAAGCGCGCGCCAGATGCCGCCGATGAGGCAGGCGAGTTTGTCGAATCCCGAAAGCGCGACACGCTCGGCGATCGGGTCGCGCTCGCGCAACAGCCGCGCCAGACGATGGGCAATGGCAACGATCACAGCCGCTTCCATGCGCATGCGCCGGTTCCGAATCAGCGCCGGCAAGGCCCGTGCCTGGGCATTGAGGTCCTCGATGCCATCGAGCGCCCGGTCAAGCACCGCGCGGAGCGCGGGCGTCGCTTGGGCACCGGCCAGATGTTCGGTGCCGGCACCGGCCGCATCGAGCCAGTCCAGAGGCAGATAGACCCGGTCCATCTCCAGGAAATCCTTCTTGCAGTCCTGGAGGTGATTGATCACCTGAAGCGAGGCGCAGAGCGCGTCCGAGGCCGGCCAGGTGGCATCGGATTCGCCGTGCAGATCGAGCAGAAACCGCCCGACCGGCGCCGCCGAGTAGCGGCAGTATTCCATCAGTTCGGCCCAATTCCGGTAGCGCGGCTTAACCGCGTCCTGGCGAAAGGCGATGCACAATTCGGCGCCGTGGGTGATCGGGACCTCGGCCTCGATCATGCTGACCCGGAGCCGCATCGCCTTACGCAGGTCGTCGTCCCGGGCCGCCGGACAGGCCTTGCCCCTGAGCGCCGCCTCCATGGCGTCGAGTTCCGCGATCTTGGCTCCGGCGGTGCGACGGGGATCATCGGCGATGTCGTCGACGGCGCGGGCGAACGCGTAATAGGCCGCGATATGGGGCCGCAACGCCGCCGGCAGCAGCCATGACCCGACCGGAAAATTTTCCTCCGCGGCGCTCTTGGTCGGGATACCGGCATCGCCCGGCCCGTCCGTCGCCGGCGGTCGCAATTCTCGGATCACCGCTTGGTCCACCGTATCGGGCCTCGATCGACCGTCAGGTCACGCTTGGCGTACTATTAGCTTCAACGCTCGGCACCGGCAAGGCGAACGCACCGGTGCTGTCTCCTGCCGCCGGCTCGTCACGGGGATCGGGATCCGGTCGCGCCGCTAGGTCTCGCCGCGCCAGCATTCGACCGCCACCGCCACCGAGCGGGTCAAGGCCTCGAACTCCGATTTGTCCAGGGGATCGGCGGACTGGCGGCGCTCGTAGTCGATCCCGTTCATTTGCAGCAGCAAGTGGGCGATCTGCTGGCGGAGCGCAAAACTCAACAGATCGGGCCGTTCACCACGCACCCGCGCGACAGCATGGGGGCTCACGCCGGTTTCCAGAATACCGATCAGATTGCCGCCCGAGTCGAACACCGGGGCGCCGAGATTGGTGGAATCGAACAAAGCCCCGATTTGCAGATACCGCTCATCGACCCGCTCCAGATTGGGCAGCGATTCCAATATCGCCTCGGTGATGATCGATTCGATGGCCAATTCGTCGCTGATCCGCCAGCCAATGACCGTCACCGGCTCCCCCGGCGTGGCATCGACCTCGGCGAACGCGACGGCGACGCCCGGCGGTTCCGAGACCGCCAGAACCGCGAAGCCGTTGAATTCATCGACCGCGACCACTTCGGCCGGCGTGCTTTTTCCGGCGATACGGACCTTGAGGTCGGTGCAGTCCCCAACGGCCCGTTGATGGGTCAACACATGCCCCTCCGCCGTGACGATGACGCCGCTGGCCAGGCGCCGGGGCACCGGGATATGCTGATCCGAACGCATCTTGGCGATGATCCGGCCGGCTTCCTGTTGCGCTTCGGTGATCTTCTCCGAGGTCATCTTGCGGGCGACGATCAACCGATTGCTGGCCGCGTCCTCGTTGCCGGCGGCGGCGGCGAGTTCGAAAAAGATGAACGCCCGGCGAAAATCGCGCGGAACTCCACGGCCTTCGTAGTAGAGCAGACCCAGATAGTTCTGCGACTGTGCGTGGCCCTGGAGCGCGGCGCGCTTGTACCATTTGGCCGCTTCGGCGTAGTCGTTGGGGACGCCCAGCCCCTGTGCATGCATGAACCCGATATAGTATTGCGCCTCATCGACCCCGCGATCCGCCAGCGGCTTCAGCCGCGCCAGCGCGGTCGCGAAATCGCCGCTCTGGTAGAGAGTGATCGCATCCCTGACCTCGCGCCGCTCGGCCGCGTCCTGGTAGTCGGCCTCTTCTTGAACCGGGTCGGATTGAGGCGCCGGGTCGACCTGTGCCCAGCCGGGCGGGCTCGCCAGCGACAACGCCGCCGCCATTGCGATCACCGCCGCCAAGCCGCGCCTGGGTCCGCATATCGACACTGCACGCCACCTCCCGTCTGATTTCAGCTCCGGCCATTGTGGGCGAATATTGCTGCCAGCGGGTTAACGGGCGTCATCTCGGCCCGGCGCGGTTATCTGGAATCGTCGCGGCTTGGATGGCGCCGATGACTAAAGCGCGCGCGCCTGCTCGCGGAGCAGGAACTTCTGGATCTTGCCGGTCGAGGTTTTGGGCAGCGGGCCGAACACGACGGTTTTCGGCGCCTTGAAATGGGCCATGTTGTCGCGGCAGAACGCGATCAGGCGTTCCGCCGTGACCGCGCCTGGATCGGCATCCGCCTTGAGTTCGACGAAGGCGCACGGCGTCTCGCCCCATTTGTCGTCCGGGCGCGCCACCACCGCGGCCGCGAGCACCGCCGGGTGGCGATAGAGCACACCCTCGATCTCGATCGAGGATATGTTCTCGCCGCCCGAGATGATGATGTCCTTCGAACGGTCCTTGAGTTCGATATAGCCGTCCTCGTGCATGACGCCCAGGTCGCCGGTATGGAACCAGCCGCCACGGAACGCTTCATCGGTGGCGGCGGGGTTGTCGAGGTAGCCTTTCATGATGACGTTGCCGCGCATCATCACCTCGCCCATGGTCGTGCCGTCGGCCGGGCGCGGCGCGCAGGTCTCGGGATCGGCGACGATCAGGCCGTCGAGTACCGGATAGCGCACGCCCTGGCGGGCCTTGAGCGCGGCCCGCTCCGACGGCGGCAAGGAGTCCCAGTCGTCGTGCCAGGCGCAAACCACCGCCGGCCCGTAGCACTCGGTCAAACCGTAAGTATGAGTGACGTGAAAGCCTCTCTCCTCCATGGCCGTGATCACCGGCGCCGGCGGCGAGGCGCCGGCGGTCATCACCGCGACCGGATGGTCGAAGGGAGCGGTCTCCTCGGGCGCGGCGTTGACCAGCATGTTGAGCACGATCGGCGCGCCGCAGAAATGGCTGACCTCATGCTCGGCGATCGCGGCGAAGATCGCGCCGGCCTCGACCCGGCGCAGGCAGACATGGGTGCCGGCGAGCGCGGTCACGGTCCAGGGGAAGCACCAGCCGTTGCAATGGAACATCGGCAGGGTCCAGAGATAGGTGGGGTGGGGCGGCATCGCCCAGACCATCAGATTGCCGAGCGCGTTCAAGTAAGTGCCGCGATGATCATAGACCACGCCCTTGGGATTGCCCGTCGTGCCCGAGGTGTAGTTGAGCGATATCGCCGCCCATTCGTCGGCCGGTCCGGCGAATTCCGCCGCCGCCGCGCCCTGTTCCAGGAACGCCTCGTAGTCGCATTCACCGAGCCGCGCGCCGGGACCGTCGTAGAGCGCGTCGTCGATATCGATCGCCGGTGGCGGCGAGGCCATCCGGGCCAGCGCGGCGGCGATCACGGACGAAAATTCACGGTCGCAAATCACCAGCTTGGCCCGGCCATGGCCGAGGATGAAGGCGATCGTGGCCGCGTCGAGGCGGACGTTGAGGGCGTTCAGCACCGCGCCCGAGAGCGGCACCCCGTAATGGGCCTCCAGCAAGGGCGGCGTGTTGGGCGCCATCACCGCCACGGTGTCGCCGGCCTCGATGCCACGCGCCCGAAGCGCCGCGGCGAGCTGTCGGCAGCGGGTCGCGAAGTCGCGGTAGTTCACTTGCTTCCCGCCGTGAATCCAGGCGGTCCGCTCCGGATAGACCTCGGCGGCGCGGGCCAGAAAGCTCAGCGGGGTCAACGGCTGGTAATTGGCCGGGGTCTTGTCGAGATCGGTGTCGTAGGGATTGGCGATCATGTCCAGGCTCCGGAGCCTCGACTGTCGAACCCGTAAAGGGCGGCGGGATTGTCGACCAGGATCGCGTGGCGGAGCGCCTCGTCGGGCGCCCACAGGCCGAGCAGATCGAGCAGATCGCCGTCGTTCGGCATCGGCCCGTCATGGGCCGGATGGGGCCAGTCGGTACCCCAGACCATGCGCGAGGGGCCGGCCTCGATCAAGGCCAGCGCGAACGAACCCACATCCTCATAGGGTGGTCCGGCCACCGTGGTCCGATAGGCTCCGGAAAGCTTGACCCAGCAGCGGCCGTCGCCGACGAGGTCGAGCAGGGTCCGGAATCCCGGATCGTCGAGACCGTGGCCGACGCTCATGTAGCCCATATGGTCGATCACGATCGCGACCGGGAGGGCGCGCAGCCGGTCGGCGACGTCGGGCAACTCACGGGCGTCGATCAGCAACTGGATATGCCAGCCCAAATCGGCGATCCGTGCCGCCAGGGCCTCCATCGCTCCCAGCCCGACTCCGCCGCCGAACTTGGGATTGAGCCGGATGCCCCGAATTCCGGCGCCGTGAAGCCGTTCCAGTTCGCCCTCCGACACGGTTTCATCGACCACCGCGATCCCGCGCGCCGTCGCGCCCAGGGCATTCACCGCGTCGACGGTGACGGAATTGTCGGTGCCGTAGACGCTCGGCTGCACGATCACCGCCCGGGAGAGCTGGAGCACATCCAACATATGCCGATACTCCTTCAGCGGTGCCGGCGGCGGCGTATAGCCGCGATCGGCCACCATCGGCGACTCGGCCAGGGGCGCGAACACGTGGGCGTGGCAATCGCAGGCCCCCGCCGGGACCCGTAGCCTGGGCGCCCGCGGCGACGGATCGGGGCCCGGACAGGGCGCGGTCATGACTCACCGTTCAGCATGGCCGGCCCATGGTAGCGGCAACGACCGGCGCGCTTCAAAGGTTCTTCTCGGCCAGGCGTTCGCGCTCCTCTTCCAGTTCCAACCAACGGGCCTCGGCGGTGGCGAGCTGGGTGCGTACCTCGTCGAGTTGGGTCGCGGCGGTGGCGAAGGCTTCGGGCTCGTGGCTGTAGAGGTTGGGATCGGCGAGGCGGGATTCGAGGGCGGCGACCGCCTGGGTCATTTTTTCGATCTCTGCGGGAAGGAAGTCGAGCTCGCGCTGCTCCATGTAGCCCAGGCTTCGCCGCGGGCCGGAGGCACGCCTGCGCGCGGGTTTGGAACGGCGCGGGCGCGGGCTCGCGCTGATGGCATGCTGGCGCAAATAATCGCCGTAGCCGCCGACCGCCTCGAGGGCGCCGCCGGCGCCGTCCAAGGCGATCGTGCTGGTCGCCAGGCGGTCGATGAAGGCGCGGTCGTGGCTGACCATGAGCACGGTGCCGTCGAAGCCGCCGAGCAGGTCCTCGAGCAGTTCCAGGGTTTCGAGATCGAGGTCGTTGGTCGGCTCGTCGAGAGCCAGCAGGTTGGCCGGGCGCGCGAACAGCTTGGCCAGCAGCAGCCGGCTGCGTTCGCCTCCCGACAAGCTGGCGATTGGGCTCCGCGCCCGGGCCTCGTCGAACAGGAAGTCGCG
>CAJWQN010000196.1 GCA_913045505.1 uncultured Rhodospirillaceae bacterium
GTGCTGACACTGATTCAGACCCGGAAAACCAAGCGGCGCCTGCCGGTGGTGCTGTTTGGACAGGAGTTCTGGAACGAGGTGGTGAATTTCGACGCCCTGGTCCGCCACGGCACGATCGATGCCGCCGATCTGGAGCTGATCTTCCGCGCCGACACGGTCGACGAAACCTACGACCATATCGTCGCCCAGCTCGGCGCCCACTTCCTGGGCCATCCCGAACCCAGCCTGTAATCCGTTCCGATTACGGGTCCGTGGTGGCGGACCACTCGGGCATCGGCGTCGGGGCCTGATCGGCGCCGAATATCTGCGCCAGCAGCAAGGCCACCTGGTAGCGGGGAATCAGGGACAGCTCCCGATCGTGCTCGCGTCTGGTGTAATAGGTATAGCCGGCGGCCAGCAGATCACCGACGTAAAGCACCTCCAGGGGTCGCGAATAGTCGGCACCGTCCGCGCCCCGGCGGTAAAAGGCGATCATGACCTCGGGGTTGGCCAGGCCGTAGGCGGCCGGGCCCTGCTCGAGCGGAACCCGGCGATCGGCCAACATGCGCGCGGTCACCGCCAATTGGTCGGCGACCTCGGCCGCGGCCTTGGGATCGGACCGATGGGTCTCGGTCTCCTCGGGCGCGGCGTCGGCCGCTGCGCCGTCGCTGTGACTGTGGCTCGCGTCATGGCGGAACCATTGGCCTTCCGCGTCGCGCATGAGCGTGCCGAGCCGGCCCCGATAGATGACCTCGACGGCACCCAGATCGGCCTCGGTGAATTCGAACATCGGCAGGCTGCCCGTGGGCGCGGGCGGCGCGGGCTCCAGGATGTCCGTAGTCTCGACCACCACGATCGCGCCAACCAGCACCGCGAACAGTGCCCAAACCACCACCAGGCGCGGGCGCACCTTGCCGGTGCTCACCGCCGCCTCCACCACACTCCCGTGCCGATCACCGCCAACAGCGCCGGAATCAGGAACACGGCCAGGAAGAAGGTCCCTTTCATCTGACGGTTGGTGAGGCTGAGCCGGGGCAGGTCGTAGGTGCGCGGCTCGATGCCGATCAGGTTCTCCTGCGCCGCCAAATAGTTGACCGTGTTGAGAAACAGGTTGCCGTTGCCGAGGAAATGGAAAAACGAGTTGGTGGCGAAATCGGAGTCGCCGACCACGGCGATCCTCGATTCCGCGGTCGCCTCGTTGACGGCGGCGGGCGGCTCGGCGGCATCGGTCTGCTCCCGCGGCCCGAGCGCGATCGCGGCTGCGCTGTCGGGCGTCACCGGGCGGCGAATCGCGATCACCATCAGCGTGTTCGGACCGGCCATATCGCTGCCCTCGTCGAACTCGGCCCTGTCGGCGCTGGTCTCGGCGTAGCTGTTGGTCGAAGAGTTGATCAGGGGCGAGACGTTGGTGCCCGGCACGCGGGCCGTCGGCGACAGCGAGCGCGCGCCCGGAAAGAAGGTCAGCGGCAGTTCCCGGGTGACCGCGTGATTGTTGTAGCTGGTAACGGCGGGCGCGGAAATGTCCGACCAGAAATGGCTGGCCTCGTCGATCACCATGGTGTCGTCCAGGTTCACGCCGTATTGGCGCAACACCGGCTCCAGCCCGGTCTCGAGGAACGGGTCGAGCATGAAATAGCCGTTGCCGCCGGCCAGAAGATAAGCCTCAACGGCCACCACCTCCCCCGGCAGCAGCGCCGCTTTTGGCCCGGCGACAACCAGCACCGCGCAGTCCGCCAGCGGGTCGCCGCCGACCGCCAGCGACAGTTTCGCCACCGTGTAGTTGGTGGTCTCCAGGCTGTTGCGGGCCTTGGCCAGGCCGTGGGTTTCGTGCAGGACATATTGGACGCCGAGGCCGTGGGAATGGCCGCCGGTCGATTCCAGATGATCATGAGATTCAGTGCTGAAAGGATCCGCCTCGCCGTGGCCGTCGAGGAAACAGATGCGCTGCTTGGCGCCCTGGGACACGCGCAAAATGCCGTTGGCGATATCGGTCTCGCTGTTGCCGTGGACCTGGAGCTCGCGGTCTTCGCTGACCATGATCGCGGTGCCGGCAAATTGTACGCCGAGCATGCGAGCCTGGGCCGGATTGAGGGTCGGGTCATAGAACTCGACCGTCACCATGTCGGTCCGATCGGCCATGAGCTGATAGAGTTCCACGGTCTCGCGCATCATCCGATCGTGGAAGTAGGTGATCTTCACCGGTTGCTCGAGCCGATCAAGCATGGTCGCGGTCTGCTCGGGCAGGGAATAAAGGCCGGCCTCGGTCAGATCGAACCGCATCGGATAGTGGGCCGTAAAATAGCCAAGCGCGATCAAAGCGCCGACCACGCCAGTTGTGAACAACACGATCTCGCCCCGGCGGCGGCGGAACAGGGCGCCCAATTCGACCCTAAGGGCATATCCGCTCCAGGCCGAAAGCAGCACGCCGGCGCCGGCCAGAACCACGGCCCAGGCCGTGGTCTCAAGCAGGATCGCCTGAATTGCCAATGCGGCCGCGAGCAACGCGACCCCCGCCAACAAAATCAATCCGGAGCGGAAGGAGCGGTCCACTTTAGCGCCGCCACTGCAGATAGCTGGCATTGAGGGTCAGGGCGATGGCCGAGACGATGAAGTAGAACGCAACCGCTTCCGTCCGCACGAGGCCCTGGACGAACTCGCCGAAATGATCCGAAAAGGATAGATAGCCGACCAGGATGGCGAGCGTTTGGGACGTCTGGAAGCTCTGCATGTTGCCGACGAACCAAAATCCGAGCAGCACCGAAACCGTGATCAGCGCGGCCACGATCTGATTTTCGGTCAGGGCCGAGAACAGTTGGCCGATCGCCAGGCAGGCCATGCCCAGCAGCGCGAAGCCGATATAGCCGGCCAGGATGGTCGACGTCTCCGGCTCGGCGAACATATAAAGCGGCACCAGATCGAT
Organism: uncultured Rhodospirillaceae bacterium; assembly: GCA_913045505.1. Classification (GTDB taxonomy): domain Bacteria; phylum Pseudomonadota; class Alphaproteobacteria; order UBA7887; family UBA7887; genus CAJWQN01. The sequence continues at coordinate 2,900 of CAJWQN010000196.1, forward strand.
CATGGTGCCCGCGATCATCAGCAACAGCATGGTGACCGCGCCCATATATTTGGCGATCACCACCTGCCAGGATTGCAGCGGCAGGGTTTGCAGCAGCTCCATGGTCCCGTCGCTGTACTCGCTGGCGAACAGGCGCATGGACATCACCGGAATAACCAGCAGCAGCAGGATGCCCATGTTCTGAAAGGTATCGGCCATGGCCGCGATGCCGGTGAAAAAGATGTTGTAGATGAAGAAATAGCCGGTCCCGAGCAAGAATACCGAGACCATGAAATAGGCGATCGGCGAATGGAAATAGTGCCACATCTCCTTCTGATAGATGGCCAGCACCCCATTCATGCCGCCGCCTCCGCGATCGGGCTCTCGCTTACATAGTGGAGAAAGATGTTTTCCAGGGTCGGGTGCCGGCGCTCGAGCCGGTGGAGCTCCCAGCGTGACGCCACCGCCCGCGCAATCGCGGCCTCCATGCCGTCCCGGTCGTCGACCCGGCAATCGATGGCGAGAATACGGTCGTCCTCCGCGATTGGGCGGATTTCGAGAGCGCTGACCCCGTCCACCGCCAGCAGTTCGGCGCGCACCGCCTCGGCCGGAGCCGTGACATGCAGGGTCACGTGGTTGGCCTGCTCCACCGCCCGCTGCAAGCCGCTCGGGGTATCGATCGCCAGCAGCCGGCCGTGATTGATGATCGCCACCCGCTGGCAGATCAGGGTCACCTCGGGCAGGATATGGGTGCTCAACAACACCGTGTGGTCGTCGCCGAACGAACGAATGACTTCGCGAGCCTCCTGGATCTGGCCCGGATCCAGCCCGATGGTGGGCTCGTCGAGCAGCAACACCTCTGGCTTGCCGAGCAACGCCTGGGCCAGTCCGACCCGCTGCCGGTAGCCCTTGGAAAGTTTGAAAATCTCGCGCCGGGACACCGCCTCCAGGCGGCAGGCCTCGATCACGCGCGCCAGCTCGGCCCCGATCTCCGCCCGCGCCACGCCCTTGGCCTTGGCCACGAAACGCAGATAGGTGGATACGTCCAGAGTATCGTAGAGCGGCGGATGCTCGGGCAGATAACCGATTCGGCGCGCCGCCGCGACATTCTGAGTCGCCATGTCCCAGCCGGCCACCGTCACCCGCCCCGAGGTGGCGGTGGTGAAGCCCGCGACCATTCTCAGGGTGGTGGTTTTGCCGGCGCCGTTGGGGCCCAGAAAACCGACGATCTCGCCCTTCTCGACGTTGAAGGACAGATCATGAATGATGGTCTTGGAGCCGTACCTCTTCGAGACCGACTCAAGCGCGATCATGGCAGTGGCGCAACCGTCCGGCCGGGGGCGAAAACAAGTGGGAGGCCCCCGGTGGGGGGCCTCCCAAACCGAAGTTTAACGATGGGCTATTTATACCACTTTTCGCCCATCTTCGAGTACTGGGCGATGCTGTGCCCGAACCAGAGCGGCACGTCCTCGATGTCGCGCATCATCTTCAGCCGCTGCACCGAGTTGGTGTAGTCCAGAACACTGTAGTTCAGGCCGGCCACGTAACCCTCGAGATTCTCTTCCATCCAGATGGCGTCCTGAGTCAGGATCACGGTCCCCGTCTGGGGCAGCTTCACCTTCACCGACTGATGGCCCAGGGTATGGCCCGGGGTGCTCAGAATTATGACGCTGCCGTCGCCGAACAGGTCGTAATCGCCTGTGAGCGTCAAATAGTTGAAATCGCGCGCGCCGTCATAATCGCCCATCACATGGGCGCCACCGCGCTGGAACTTCTCCGGCCACCAAGCCTGATACAGTTCGATCTTCTGCACCACGTGGATCGCATCCGGGAACATTTCGATGTTGCCCATGTGATCAAGGTGCGAGTGCGAGGTGATCAGGACCTTCACGTCGCTGGTCTTGTAGCCGAGCTTTTCGAGCTGCTTGTCGATCACGTCGGCCCGGGTCTGGCCGGGCTGCAGGAAGCCGCACAGACCCTCGGACCAATGGCTCTGGCAGTTACCGTCCGAGATCGCGACGTTGTTGCCCGTGTCGTACACGACCAAACCCTTGGGATGGTCAAGGACCCACATGTTGATCGGAATCTTGATGTCGCGTGCGTCCGGATAGGTCGGAATCAATCCCTGGATGTTGAAGGGGCCGAATTGACCGCTCGCGGTCCAGTACAGCTTTTGCGCGGAGGCCGACGTTGCGCCCGCGAGGCACATGGCGGCCACTAGCGCGGCGGCGATACCCAACTTTTTCATGGTTTCATCTCCCACAATGGTGGCCGCGCGCAACCACACGCACGACCCGTTCCTCCCACCAGTATTTCGGGTCGGTAACGAATGCCCACTTCCCTAGGACAACGGCTTCCCGGACGCAAGCGAAATTGACAATTGCCGCCACGACGTCGTCTGATTCGGCGGCATCTCTACGAATCGGGTGAAACCATTTCTCGCAAGCAGCGCCTGGCATTGGGGACGGCCCTGTTGGTCGGGGCCGTGGCGGTGGCCGGCATCGTCGCGATGCCACCCCTCACCGGCACCGATGACGATCCGAATTCGGCCGGGGCCGAACCGCTGTTGCCGTTCGCGAGCGATCGGCTGAGCGCGGTCGAGATCGTGATTCGGGGCAATATATTCCGGCTCGATCGGGATGCCCAAGGCGGCTGGTATCTTCACCGCCACGGGACCACTGACGACCCGGCCCACGAACACCGGGCCGACAAGGCCGAAGCCGAGCGCATCGCCGCGGCTCTCGATCGGTTCGCTCGCGCACCGATCGCCACGACGTTGCCGTTTGGCGCCGACCCGGGCGATCTTGGGCTTCAGACCCCGAAACTGGTGGTCATGCTCTATACGGACGGGCCGCGCCCGGCGCTCAGGCTCCTTGCTGGCGCACCCACCCCGGACCGGCGAAACCGATATCTGATGATCATGGAAACGGCGAGCGTGGTAACGATCCCGGAGGCTTCGATCACCGGCCTCGCGGCGCTGGCGGATCCGCCCGGCGCGCAAGGGCCCGCGAAACCGCGATAGCATTCGTCG
>CAJWQN010000197.1 GCA_913045505.1 uncultured Rhodospirillaceae bacterium
CGAGATCGAGGCGAAAATGGCGCAGGAGAGGATCGTGGCCATGGCCAGGCCACCGGGCCAATGGCCGATCCAACTGTGGACGGCGCCGAACAGATCCTCGCCGGCGCCGCCGCGCAACAACACGTCGGCCATCAGGATGAACAGCGGCACCGAGAGCAGGATGAAGTTGTCCATGCTCGACATCAGCGCCTGCGGGATCAGCAGCGGCGAGAACGACGCCGCCAGCAGCATCGCGATGCCGAGCCCGGCCATGGCGAACGCGATGTCGACGCCGAGCAACAGCAGGGCGAACAAGCCGGCGAGCACCAGGGTCAATGTCATCGGCGGCTCAGAACTGGGACGGGCGCCGGTGTTCGACCAGGATCTCAGGATTGCTCAGGCTCAGAGCGAAGGTCGCGATCGCCTGGGCCGCGACCAGGGCCAGGCCGGCCGCGACCGGGGCCTGCAGCAGCCACATCGGCAATTCGAGCGTGCTGTCGGTGTATTGCCCCATGGCGATCGAGAATTGCATCAACACCGCGCCGTACCAGGCCGCGACCGCGGCGACGAGGGCGATCACCACCAGCGACAGCCGGGCGAGGGCGATTTGGGCGCCGGGCGGCAACAGGGCCGTAACCACCGTGATGCGGATATGTTCGCGGCGGCCGACCAGCCAGGCGCAAGCCAGGAACACGGCGTAGACCTGGAGCACCCGCGAGGTCTCCTCGGCCCAGCGGGTTGGCGCCAGGAACAGATAGCGCATCGCCACTTCGTAGGTCACGATCAGGCCGATCGCGAAGAATGTTGCCGCCGCAAGCCACGCCGCCGCCATGCTCAGGCGCTCGATCAGGCGCGCGGCCGGCATTGTCTCGGGTCGGTCAATCGCCTGCCGTGGCGGGGAGCGTGCGTGCCGCGTCGAGCAATCGCGCGCCCAGCGGGCCGGCCGCTTCAACGTAGGTGGCGGCCAGCGGTGCCGTGGCCTTGCGCCAGGCCGCGATATCGTCTCCCGAAAGGGTGATCACCTCCATGCCGTTGTCGACGGCCAAGTCGCGGGCTTCCTCCTCGAGCGCCGGGAAACGATCGCGAAGATCCTCCTCGGCGATGCGCGCGGCCGTGGTCAGGATGGTGCGCTGGGCCGGCTCGAGGCCCTGCCACAGGGCTTCGTTGATGATCACGATGAATTCGATGTCGGTGTGATTGGTAAGGGTGATCGTATCGAGCACCTGGTAGAGCTTGCGCTCGCGCACGCCGATCAGGCCGGTGGTGCCGCCATCGACCGTGCCCCGTTCGTAGGCCAGAAATTGGCGGGACCCGGAGATGTTGACCGCGGCGCCGTCGAGGGCGTTGACGAACCCCTCCAGGGCCTTGCCGAAGGTGCGAATCTTGAGCCCGGCCAAGTCCCCGGGCCGGCGCACGATCACCTCGCGCATCAGCAGCACCGCTTGGCCATAGGGCTGCCACCACAGGGGCCGCGCGCCCTTGGCAACCATCGCCTCGTCCAGGGGCGCGCGCACTGGCGAGCCCGGCGCGGTGGCGGCCCGCACCAGCGCCTCCGTGTTGAACAGGAACGGGACATTGAAGATATCGACCGCCGGGATGGTGCCGGCGAACCGCGCCAGGGACGCGACACCCATCTCGATCTGGCCCGACGCGACCGCGAGCGGCACCTCCTTGTCGGTGAACAATTGCGCGCTCGGATAGATTTCGATCTCGATCTCGCCGTCGCTGGCGGCGACAACCCGGTCCTTGAACAGCAGCAGGTTCTGGCCCAGATGCGAACTGATCGGCAATTGCAGGGTGACGCGGAGTTTGAGGCCGGCTTCGGCGGGCAGGCCGAGCACGGCGGCCAGGGCGAGGCCGGCAAGCATGGCCAAACTCCGATTCATGCCGCGGGCTCCTCCTCGGCGGCCTGCCCGTAAGCCAGATACCCGGCCAAGCCGCTGACCACGTGCAAGTCCTCGAAGCTCGAAATCGTGGTCGAATCGGCGCGACCGTCTCGGGCCAGCGTGCCGAGCGCGGTCTGCATGGCGCGGGTCGCGGCGGCCAGCGCGGTGATCGGAAAGATGGCGACCGCGAACCCGATCTCGGCCAGGGTCGGGGCGTCCAGATAGGGCGACTTGCCGCCTTCGACCATGTTGGCGAGCAGCGGCACGCCGGTGACGGTGGCGCAAATGGCCTCCTGTTCCGCGCGGTCGAGGGGGGACTCGACGAACACCACGTCGGCGCCGGCATCGCGAAACGCGCAGCCCCGGTCCAGGGCCTCGTCGAGCCCGAGCATGGCCCGCGAATCGGTGCGCGTCACCACCAGCAGATCGTCGCCGGCGATGTCCTTGGCGGCGGCGATCTTGGCCACCATTTCGGCGCAGCCGATGACCCGCTTGCCATCCAGATGGCCGCAACGTTTGGGGAAGTCCTGATCCTCGATCTGGATCGCGGCGACCCCGGCGCGCCGGTAGGCGCGGGTTGTGTGGCGGACATTGATCTCGTTGCCGTAGCCGGTGTCGGCGTCGGCGATGACCGGGATGTCGATGGCGGCCGCCGCGCGCGCGGCCATGTCGGCCATCTCGCTGCCGGTCATCAGGCCAATATCGGGCGCGCCCAGATGCGAGGCGGAGGCGCCGAATCCGGTCAGATAGCAGGCCTCGAACCCGGCCTGGGCGATGAGCCGGGCGCTCCAGGCGTCGTAAGCACCGGGCGCGACCGTGCAGCCCGGGGCGCGGAGCAGGGCCGACAGGCGTTCAGCGGGTTTCATCGGCTTCCGCGGTCAAGCGTTGGGCCTCGGCCTCGGCCGCGAAATCGCCGTGGTCGGGCCTGAAGCCCCGGCTCATGGCCGACCCGTAATGTTGCGCGAACGCGGCCATGATCTGATCGAACGGAACATCGGCGAAGCTGCCCCGATGGGCGACGTATTCCATGTGCTTGCGTCCGGCGGTGTCATAGGGGTGGAAAAGGGAGTCGGTGCGGCCGTCGAACTCCAGCGGCCGGACCCCGAACCGGGTGCACAGGCTCAGATTGAAAGCCGGGGTCGCCTTGACCCAGGCGCCGTCCAGAAAAAGCTCGGTGTAGCCATGGAACACGAACAGATCGCTGCCCATCAGTTCGATCAGTTTGGGTGTCGCAAGATGGTTGCGCACGTCGCCGTAGCCGAGCCGGCTGGGGATGGCCAGGGCGCGGGCGGCGGCCGCCAGCAGGGCCGCCTTGGTGACGCAGAAACCCTTGCCGACCTCCAGGCAGTGCCCGGCGCGGAATCCCTCGGCCGTACAGGTGATGTCGTAGGGGTCGTAGCGAATTCGGTCGCGCACCGCGTAATAGAGCCGCACAGCACGTTCCCGCGGGTTGCCACCGCCCTCCGCCGCTTCGGCCGCGAACACCTCGATCTCGGGATTGTCCGAGTCCAGGAACGGAGTCGGAGTCAAATAGGGCGCGAAGTCCTGTTCCGCCTCGTCGCCCGCCACCACTCGCACTGCCATGCTCCGGTCCTCCCTTTGGCGCGCATCGTTCCGTTGCGTCACCGGCGGGCGGTACCGTGCCGCGCCAGGTCGGCGCCGTCAAGCGTCGGCGCTGATCGCTCGGCGTCGCAAATGACTTGCGCCGCGGCCTCGGACCCGACCTGGGCCGACGCCAAGGTGGCAGCGGCCGGTCTCTGGGGCGAATCCACCCAGTACGCCTACGGCAAACGGGACCGGTTTCCCCCCGGTCTGGTCTCGCCGCCGCCCGCTGCCTGATCTAGGCCCAGCAACCCGGTCCGTTCGACTTCCTCACCGCCGCGTGAATAAGGTATGGTCGCCCGCGGCGATCACGCGAACATGTTCCGAGGCGATGATGACGGATCAAACCGAGCCCGGGCCGCCTTTTCGGGCCGAGCATCTGGGCAGCCTGTTGCGGCCTCGGGCGCTCAAGGATGCGCATCGGGCGCGGGCCGCCGGAACCCTCTCCGAGGACGGCTACCAAGGAGCATTGGACCGAGCGGTCGGGGACGCGGTCGCCCTTCAGGAGTCGGTCGGCCTGGAGGTGATCACCGACGGCGAATTCCGCCGGTCGTCGTGGTTCTCGGGCTTCTTCGAGGCGCTTGATGGGTTCACCTTGGCCGACTCGCGGTTCGCCTTCCACGATGCCGCGGGCTCGGAGCATCACTTTCGCACATGTCGCGCGACCGCGCCGGTGCGCCGGCGCGGCGGCATCGCGATCGAGGAATTCCTTCATGTCCGTGGCCTGACCACGCATATTCCCAAGGTCACCATTCCCTCGCCCAGCGCCTTTCATTTCTTTCGCCTGGGCGACTGCGCGGACCCCGCGGTTTATCCGGACATCGCGGCGTTCTGGGAGGATCTGGTGGCCGCCTACCGGGCCGAGATCGCGGAACTGGGCGCGCGCGGCGCCCAATATCTCCAGATCGACGAGGTGCCGTTGGCGATGCTGTGCGACGAAGCGGTGCGCGATCAGGCGCGTGGCCTTGGCGCCCGGCCCGAAGCGCTGATCGACAGCTATATCGACCTGGTCAACCGGGTGCTGGCCGGTCGGCCCGAGGGCATGGTCGTGGCCATGCATCTGTGCCGCGGCAATTTCCGCTCGCGCTGGCTGGCGGCCGGTGGCTACGAGCCGATCGCCGAGAGGCTGTTCAACGACCTGGCGGTGGACGCCTTTTTTCTCGAATACGACACCCCGCGCGCCGGTGGGTTCGAGCCGCTCCGGCTGATGGCGGCGGACAAGCGGGTCGTGCTCGGTCTGATCAGCACCAAGACGCCCGAGCTCGATTCCGCCGACGGCATCCGCCGCCGCATCGACGCGGCGGCGCGTCACATTCCGCTGGCCCGCCTCGGCCTCAGCCCGCAATGCGGATTCGCCAGCGTTGCCGGCGGCAATGCCCTCGGACCCGACGATCAGCGCCGCAAACTTGCCCTGGTGGTGGAGGTCGCCGACGCGGTCTGGGGCTGAGGCCCGGAGCCGGAACCTGGGGCCGCGCGCGCTGGCGGCGCTCTGTATGGTGCGATAGGTTGGTCGGCGATGAGTATCTGGGGCAAGGTGATCGGTGGTGCCGCGGGGTTCGCGCTGGGCGGGCCGATCGGGGCCTTGATCGGGGCTATCGGCGGCCATGTGGTCGATAAATTCCGAACCGGCGCCGCCCAGACCGACCCCGGCGCGTTCGCGGCCGACGACGACCACCGGCTGGGGCGCGATCAACGCCAGGTCGCGTTCACCATCGCGGTCATCGCCCTCGGCGCCAAGCTGGCCAAGGTCGATGGCGTCGTCACCCGCGACGAGATCGCGGTGTTCAAGCGGGTGTTCCGGATTCCGGCCGGCGACATGGGCGAGGTCGGTGCGATCTTCAATGAAGCCAAGCGGACCGCCCACGGGTTCGAGCCCTATGCCGATCAGGTGGCGCGCCTGTTCCGCCGCAATCCGGCGGTGCTGGAGGAATTGCTCGACGCACTGTTCCTGATCGCCAAGGCCGACGGCGTGGTCCACGAGGCCGAACGCGACTATCTGCGCAAGGTGGCCCGGATTTTCGGTTTCGACCGCGGCCGCTTCGAACGTATCGAAGCCCGCCACCAGGCACCCGAGACCGCCGACCCCTACGAGGTGCTGGGCATCGCCCACGACGCCTCCGACGCCGCGATCAAGGCCCGGCACCGCAAGCTGGTGTTGGAGAATCACCCGGACAAACTGACCGCCCAGGGCATGCCGCCCGAATTCGTCGAACTCGCCGAGGACAAGCTGGCGGTGATCAACGCCGCCTACGATCGGATTCGCGGCCAACGCGGCCTGCGCTGAGGCCAAGGGTCGAAGACGTCGGCGATGGCGCCGTTGATCGCCTTGCGCGGGGTCACGGTCACCTTCGGCGGCCAGGCGTTGTTCGCCGGCGTCGATCTCATGGTCGGCG
>CAJWQN010000198.1 GCA_913045505.1 uncultured Rhodospirillaceae bacterium
CAAGACACAGGACTCGATCAATCGTCGATCGGCGGCATCTATTATCGGCGGCGGGCGCTCCGCCGTGGCCGCCGGAGCACTGATCGGCGGCACCCGGACCACCTGCCCGGCTTGGAGCCGCAGGCCCGCCCGCACGCGCCGGCCATCGACCCGAATCTGGCCGGTGCGCAGCAGTTTCTGCAACCGGCCATGACCGAGCGCCGGAAAATGGCGCGCAAACCACCGATCGAGCCGAACCTCGGCATCCTCGGCCGCCACCTCCAGCTTCCGCACGCCGGTCATGGGTAGTCGATCATGGGACCGGGGCGCGGATCAGGTGGAGGCCACCGATCGGGGCGGCGATCGTCAACACCGCCGAGCCGGCCACATAAGCCGCGGCGGCGATATGGGCGCCCCGTTCGAACAGCGCCACCGCATCGAGGGAGGACGTCAAAAGTGTGGTCAACGCGCCGAGCACGCCGACACTCGACAGCGCCCGAAGCTCCTGGCCCGGCGACCATGGGGTGGCGCCCAATTCGATCAGCACCCCCATGGCGAACGAGCCCACCAGGTCGACCGTCAGGGTGCCCCAAGGAAACCCGGGACCGAACCACCGGGCTCACCATCAATTGTGAAAACGCGGTTGCCGTCCAATACCACGGCCGGCGCCGCCGGCACCCATATCGAGGCTGCCGCGACTTTGGCAATGAACTGGTTTATGGGGTAATCTGCTTTGTTCACGTTCCCCATATGGGCGTTGTCGAGCGATACTGCAAGCGCCACCCCATCGCCCAGATGATCGCCGATGCGACGATCGCCGATCCGGGCGGGGGTTGGGGGTGGTAAGGGAATCCGCCCATCGTCGCCGGCAATCACTCGATCGGGAAGCAGGGCCGGCCGGCGAAAATGCCAATACCGCGGTCAGGGTTTGCCAATCATCATCGCCGGGGCCCGGTTATGACATCCGACCGCGAGCAGCATCTTGTCCCCTAAGACCCACGCGCCCAACAAAGTAATTTTCAGCCAGGGCGATTCGAGCGATTTCGCCACTGACTATGAGGCCGCGTTGCGGGAACGGCGACAGCTGGCCGAAAGGGGCGATGCGGCCGACATGGATTGGCGGTGCTAATGATCGTTAGCCTTGCCGAACTATTGATCCTCAGCATTCTTATCGATTGGGCCTTTCGCAAGCTGACTATTCCCGGCCTGGTTGGAATGCTGCTCCTTGGAGTGGCATTCGGCCCTTATGCGCTGGGCTGGATCGATCCGGATTTGCTGACGGCATCGGCGGATATACGCTTGATCGCGCTAATCGTTATCCTACTCCGGGCAGGTTTCGAAGTAAGCAAGAATACGCTCAACAAAGTGGGCGTCCGAGTATTGCTGTTGTCAGCCGTGCCCGCGGTCATTGAAGGCGTGGCCATTACCCTCCTCGGCCCTCTGTTGCTGGGGCTGACATATTTGCAGTCGGCGATCCTGGGCTCGGTGCTGGGCGCGGTATCGCCTGCCGTGGTTGTTCCGTTGATGATCCGCTTCATCGGGCGGAATATGGGCACCGAGAAGGGCATCCCGACGATGGTGCTGGCCGCCGCGGCCATCGATGATGTGTTCGTCATCGTTATCTACAGCATCCTTGTCGGTTTGCTCGTTGGCCAGGATGTGAACATCGTCTGGAGATTGGCCGGCATCCCGATTTCCATCATCCTCGGCGTTGGAGTTGGGTTAATCGTGGGCCTGGCGCTGTTCCGCGTGTTCCGGCGTTTCGATCCCCGCGCCACGAAACGGGTGCTGGTGATATTGGGCCTTTCGGTGCTCCTGGTGCGGATCGAGCACTTGACGGCCGAATGGGTGCCGTTCGCCGCCCTCCTGGCGATCATGGGCATTGGCTTCATCATCCTTGAAAAAGACGAGCACATGGCCCACGAGATTTCGGCGAAGCTCGGAAAAATCTGGGTGTTGGCCGAGATCGTGCTGTTTACGATGGTGGGTGCCCAAGTCAACGTACACGTGGCGCTGGCGGCCGGGTTTGCCGGAGCGACCATCATCGGGGCTGGGCTTTTGGCGCGAAGCCTCGGCACGTGGCTGTGTTTGCTCGGCAGCGATCTAAACCGGGGCGAGCGCATGTTCGTGGTGATCTCGTACATTCCCAAGGCGACCGTACAGGCGGCTATTGGCGGCGGGGCGCTGGCCGCCATGCGGATGGCGGAAATGGATACCGCGCCAGGCGAGATCATCCTGGCGGTCGCCGTCCTCAGCATCCTGTTGACAGCACCGTTGGGGGCTTGGGCGATCGACATCACCGGCAACCGGTGGCTGGCCGTGGCACCGCCTTCCGTACACGATGACCACGATGCGTCCATCGATAGTGACGCCATGAGGAATTGATCGCGCCGGATTGGGGCGACAGGCAGGGGGGGGTGAAGCCGAAAATCGGCTTGAAATCGCGCCGCGCTGATCCCTCCATGGTCACTTGAACCGCGAGTCTCGCCCCACTCGCCACATAAGACACTGATTTAACATTAAAATATTAGCAGAACGGTGGCTGGACCATCTGGAGATCGACCAGATGACAGCCGAGAGCGCCCAGCCCGCTGCCGACGGCGATCGCGAGCAGAAGCTTCATCGCTCCGGCTCGACCTCTTGGGCCTCGCCGCCGCCCCGGTCGCGCAAGCGCCGCCAATAGGCCAGGCGCTTGGCGATCTCGCGCTCGAATCCGCGCGCGGCGGGCTGATAGAAGGACTGACGGGCCATTTCGTCCGGAAAATAGTTCTGGCCCGAAAAGCCGTCTTGGGCGTCGTGGTCGTAGCGGTAGCCGGCACCATAGCCGAGATCCTTCATCAGCCGAGTCGGCGCGTTCAGAATATGCTTGGGCGGCATCAGCGCGCCGGCGTCGCGCGCCGCGCGACTGGCGGCGCCGAGCGCCCGGTAGGCGGCATTCGACTTGGGCGCGCAGGCGAGATAGATCACGCATTGGGCGATCGCCAACTCGCCTTCCGGCGAGCCCACGAACTCATAGGCGTCCTTGGCCGCGACGGCCTGGACCAGCGCCTCGGGATCGGCAAGACCGATATCCTCGGACGCGAACCGGACCAGCCGGCGCAGGATGTAAAGCGGAGCCTCGCCCCCGGCCAACATGCGTGCCAGCCAATAGAGCGCGGCATCGACGTCGGAACCCCGCAGGCTCTTGTGCAGGGCACTGATCAGGTTGTAGTGCCCGTCCTGGGATTTGTCGTAGAGCGGTGCCCGCTGCTGGACCGCGGCGACCAGGCCGGCGGTGTCGAGACCAGGGCCGGCCGGGCGCTCCATGAGGGTTTCCGCCAAGTTGAGCAGATAGCGGCCATCACCGTCGGCCATCGCCCTGAGGGCGACCCGCGCCTCGGCGTCGACCGGCAACTTACGGCCGATGACGGCCTCCGCGCCCGCGATCAGATGATCGAGCGCGGCATCGTCGAGTCGGCGCAGCACCAGCACCTGGCATCGCGACAGCAACGCCCCGTTCAACTCGAATGACGGATTTTCCGTGGTCGCACCGATCAGGACCACGGTGCCGTCCTCGACCACCGGCAGGAAAGCATCCTGCTGGGCGCGGTTGAAGCGGTGAATCTCGTCCACGAACAGAAGCGTGCCACGCCCGTCGGCGCGCCGCGCCCGGGCCGCGTCGAACACCTTGCGCAAGTCGGCAACGCCCGAAAAAACCGCTGACAACGGCGCGAATTCCAATGCCGTCTCCTCGGCCAGAAGGCGCGCAATCGTGGTCTTGCCGGTGCCCGGCGGCCCCCACAATATGGTCGAGGCCAGGCGGCCGGAACCGAGCATCCTCCGGATCGGCCCGTCGGGTCCGAGCAGATGATCCTGGCCGACCACCCGATCGAGACTGGTGGGACGAAGCCGGTCGGCCAGGGGCCGAGCAATCCCGTCGTCGAGTCCGGCGGCCTCGAACAGGGTCGCCATCAGCCGCGCACGACGACGCTCATGGTCTCGCCACCCCGGTTGATGACGATGCGCCATTCGGCCCGCGACCGTTCCAACGCCGCGACCAGGCTCTCCGTGGTGTCGATAACCGTCTCGCCGACGCGGACCACGATATCCCCGGGCTTGAGTCCGAGCCGCGCGGCCGGCCCACCCTTGACCTCGAGCACGATCACGCCGGTCTTGTTGGAGTCGATGTTGAGTTCCTCGGCGAAGGCCGGCGACAAATTCGCGACCGCGGCGCCGGTCATGGGATGGCGGCCGCCGAGCGAGCGGATATCGCGGGGCGGGTGCTCTGGCGGTGCGATCAGCGGCACCGAGAGTGTCAGCGTCGCGCCGTCGCGAACCACCGCCAGGGTCACCGTATCGCCGATCGGCCGGGTCGCGATACGGTATCTGAGGCCCTGAGGATCGAACACCTCGTGGGCGTCGATGGCGGTGACCACATCGCCGATCCGTAGCCCCGCGCGGCCGGCCGGGCTCAAGGGATGAATTTCGTTGATCAAGACGCCCAAGGGCCGATCAAGGCCCAGGGACTCGGCGAGATCCTGGGTCGCGGCCTGGCCGCCGACCCCGAACCAGGGCCGGACCGCCCGTCCGCCCGCGGCGATGGCGTCGATCACGACCCGCACCAGGTTCGACGGAATCGCGAAGCCGATTCCGATCGAGCCGCCGGAACGCGAGAAAATTGCCGTGTTGATGCCCACCACCTTGCCGTCGAGAGTGACCAAGGCACCGCCGGAATTGCCCGGATTGATGGCGGCATCGGTCTGGATGAACGAGCCCACGTCGGAAACCCCGACGCCAGTGCGGGCCAGCGCCGAGACGATGCCGCTGGTCACGGTCTGGCCGACCCCGAACGGATTGCCGATGGCCAAAACCAGATCGCCCACTTGAAGACGGTCCGAATCGCCCAGCTCCAGGAACGGCAGCGTCTCCGGTGCGGAGTCGATCCGCAACAGGGCAAGATCGGTTCGCTCGTCGGTACCGACCAACGTGGCCGCGAATTCACGCCGATCGGCCAGCGCCACCGTGATCTCATCGCTGCCCTCGACCACGTGATGATTGGTGACGATCAAACCGCCGGCTTCGACGATCACGCCCGAGCCGAGCGAGTTCTGAACCCGTTCGCGGGGCATTCCGAACAGCCGCTCGCCGAAAAAACGTTCGAAGAACGGATCGTCGAATGGGAATGGGCTCTGGCGCTGGCGAACCACCCGACGGGTGTAGATATTGACCACCCCCGGCGCCACCTCGCGCACCAGAGGTGCATAGGAGAGTTGAACCTCGCCCGCGGACCCCGGCACCCGCCGCTCCGCCGCATGGCCACCGGTGGTGACCGACGCGGCCAGCACGACCACCGTCACCGCAAGCCATGAGACGAAACAAGTGGGAGCGGTCATCATCTGTCGTTCACCGCGGATCGGTCCCGGCTGCCCAGCGGCCAGCGTTCGATGAATTACCATACGAACGGCCTGGCCAATTGCAAAGGGCAGCCCCCGAAAAGGCTGCCCTGCTTGCGACCGGCGACGCGCCGGAGGCTCAAGCCGGCTCCGGAACCTCGGCGTCCTCGACCTCGGGCGGCGGGCCGGAATCCTTGCCTTTGGCCTCGGGATCGCGATCGACCAACTCGATCACCGCCATCGGTGCCGAGTCGCCGTAGCGGAAGCCGTCCTTGATCACCCGGCAATAACCTCCCTGGCGATCGGCGTAACGTTCGCCCAGGGTGGCGAACAGCTTGCCGACCAGCTTGGCATCGCCACCGAGCCGGGCCAGCGCCTGGCGCCGGGTGTGCAGGGTACCGCGCTTGGCCAGCGTAATCAGTTTCTCGACGATCGGCCGCAATTCCTTGGCC
>CAJWQN010000199.1 GCA_913045505.1 uncultured Rhodospirillaceae bacterium
GACCGCGTTGACGGCGACCTTCTTGGCGGTGTCGATGATGCTGATGTCGTCGTCGGCGCCGTTGGTGACCACCAACAGCGAATCATCCGCGGTCAGGGCCGCGCCCCAGACCCGGGTTCCGGCGAGGATGTAATCGGTCACCTCGCGACTGGCGACATCGACCACCGCCACGTGATTGGCTCGGCCCAGGGTGATGTAGGCGGTCTTGCCATCGGCGGTCATGGCGAAATCGACCGGCGAGATGTCGCCCTCGCGCATGCCCCGTTTCTCGAAATAAATTTCGTCGATCAATTCGTAGCTCTGGGCGTCGAGAATGCTGACCGACCCGCCCAGTTCGTTGGTCACCCAGTATTCCTTGTCGTCCGGCGTGACGATGCCCCGGCGCGGCCGGTTGCCGACCAGAACCTCGTCCAGGATTTCGCCCTTCCAGGGATCGACCACGAACACCGTGTTGGTCACCTCCGAGGTCACGAACACGACCTTGCCGTCATGGCGAAAGGTGATGCCCTCGGGTTCGATCCCAACCTCCCCGACCACCCTGATTTCCTTGCCGGTCGCGATATCGACCACGGTGACCTCGTTGTCGTCCTCGTTGCTGGCCACCAGGATCTGGCCGCTCGGGTCGATATCGAAAATTTCCGGGTCCTCGCCGGCCTCGATCGAGGCCACCACCTCGAGCGTGGCGACGTCGATCACGTCGATCTTGTCATCGACGCTGGTCGCGACCAACAACTGGGTCTTGCCTTCGTTCCAGCGCATATCGCGCGGGCGCTGGCCGGTTTCAATCACCTTGATCACCTCGAACGTCGTGCCGTCGATCACCGAGACCGTGTTGTCCTGTTCGTTGCTCACGAAGATATAGCCGGTCCCGGCCGCTTGGGCGGATAGGGCGCCGGCCAAGGTCAGGGCGACGGCATACAATAGTCTCGGCAACATCGTGGGCTCCTCTTTTGCTGACGGCGCGGCGCGTCTGATGTCCTACTTCGCGCGGCCCGGTCGCGCAAGAACCCGGTCCGGGCTAGCGCTCGTCGATCTCGGCCGATGTCGCGCCGCGTGCGGGGGCGAGCCTGTGCTTGTTGATCCGGTAGCGGAGCGCCATGCGGGTGATGCCGAGCAGCCGCGCCGCCTCCGATACGTTGCCGCCCGATTTCGCCAAAGCGTTTTCGATCAACCGGCGCTCGGAGGCTTCCAGGGTGAGTCCGGCGCCAAAGTCGTCCGATACCGAAACCGCCGGCGGGGCCGGCTGATCCAGTCCGAGATCGGATTCCGCGATCCGGCCGGAACGGGACAGCAAGACCGCCCGCTCCACCATATGTTTCAGCTCGCGCACATTGCCGGGCCAGGAATAGCGGGTGAGGGCGGCCCGGGCCGCGGGATCGAATTCCATGGCTGGCCGTCCGTAGCGGCGGGCGGTCGCGGCGGCGAAATCTGCCGCCATGACGGCAACGTCGCCGGAGCAGTCGCGAAGCGGCGGCATTTCGACAGTCAAGACGTTGAGGCGATAGTAGAGATCGGATCGGAATGTGCCGGCGTCGACCATGTCGGCGAGCTGACGGTTGGTGGCCGCGACGAATCGCGCTCGGACCGGCATCTCCCGGCTGGCGCCGATCCGCCGCGCCCGGTGGCGCTCGATGACGTTGAGCAGTTTGGCCTGAAGATCGGCCGGAAAGGCACCGATTTCATCCAGAAACAAGGTCCCCGCCTCGGCGGCCTCGATCAAGCCGGTTCGGTCGCTCCGCGCCCCGGGGAACGCGCCGCGCACATGGCCGAACAGCTCGGCCTCAACCATCTCGGCCGGAAGCGCGGCGCAATCGACATGGATGAATGGCTGTTGGGGCCGGCCGCCGCCGAGATGGATGAGGCGGGCGGCGACGTCCTTGCCGGTGCCGGTCTCGCCGGTAATCAAGACCGTTGGCGGGGAGGCGCCGTCGGGCGTCTCGACCGCGGCGACGGTGTCGATCTTGTCCCGCGCCGCGACCATGGCGGCACTGTCGCCGAGCAGGACCGGCGCCTCCAGCGCGTGATGGTCGCGTTGGCGCGAATATTCCAGTTGATGGCGAAGCTCGGCGCCGGCGCGGACCCGATCGAGGACCATGATCAATTCGTCGAGGTCGATCGGCTTGCGCAGATAATCGGCCGCGCCCAGCTTCATCGCCGCGACCGCGTTCTCGACATCGCCGAAGGCGGTGACCACGATGACCGGCGGCGCGTCGGGCCCGGTGGCGGACAGCTCACCCAGGAGGTCGAGCCCGCTGCCGTCGGGCAGCCGCATGTCCAACAAGACGATATCGGCCCCGGTCTGGCCCTGGTCGTTATCGTCGATCAGGGATTGGCGCGCGGCGGCCAAGGTTTCGGCGCTCCGGCAGGCGTAGCCCTCCTGGCTCAGGCGCCGGGTGATCGCCGTTGCCAACAGGGCCTCGTCGTCGATCACCAGCACGCGCGGGGCGGGGGAGGGCAGGGCGCTCATGAGGAGTCGCGAGCCGCCGGCGCGGCCGGCAGGGCGAGGGTGACTTGGGTGCCACCGCCCGCGGCGGCGGCGAAGGCGAGCCGGCCGTCGTGGAGATCGCAAATCTTGAACGCGAACGGAATGCCGAGACCGCTGCCGTAGGTCTTGGTGGTCGGCCCCGGAAACAGGCCGCGCGGGCTGGGCGCGAAGGGGAGGCCGGGGCCATCATCGGCGATATCGAGCCGCGCCTCGCCGTCAAAATATCGCACCGAAACCGTCACCGTGCCACCCTCCGGAGAGGCTTCGACGGCATTCGCGAGCAAACCGTAGATCGCCTGCTCGACCAAATGCCCGTCGAACGCGGCTCTCACCGGCGCGTCCCAGCCCTCGCGCCGGATCGCGACCTGTTTCTCGGCCAGGCGCGGTTCCAGAAGCGCCAAGGCGTTATCGACGCAAGCGCCGAGATCGTGATCGTCCTTCTTGGGTTGGAGCGGATTGAGATAGGACAGCAACGAGCCCAGCCAGTTCTCCAGGCGATCGACGGCACCGATGATGCCGGTGAAGCCGTCGCGGACATCATCCGAGAGGTCCGGGCCGCCCAAAACCTGGGCGGTGGCACGAATCCCGGCCAGCGGGTTGCGGATGTTGTGGGCGACCACCGGGACCAGCGCGCCCAGGGTCGCCTGTTTTTCGCTGCGCACCAGGGCCTCGCGGCTATGAGCCAAATCGTCGGCCATGCGGTTGATCGCCTGTTGGAGCGCGACCATCTCGGCGGCGCCGTGTTCGGGTACGCGCCGGTCGAGTTGACCGGCGCCGAAGGCCGACATGACCTGAAGCACTTCCGACAGCGGCGTGACGAACGCCCGTTGCAGGAAGCCGCGGGCAAGCAACAGCAGCAGGGCGGCGAGGGCGATCGGAACCAGGAGCACGGCCAGGGCGACCCAGAGCAGGTGGCCGATCTCCGATTCGAGGCGCGCCCGGGCGAGAACGAACACGGCCTCGGCGGCATCGAAGGCGCCTTCGGCGGCGCTCAAATAATTGCCCTCGAGCTCGGTATCGAACAGGGCCAAACGCTCGGCGTCGCTGAACGCGCCGGAGTTCCGGTCCATGATCTCGTCGGTGCGCGCGCGCACCGCCGCGTAGGCCGCTATCAGCCGTTCGATGGCGGCGGATTCGTCTTCCGATCCGGCGACCTCGGCCAGGGTGCCGAACTTCTCCGCCATCCGTGCGCTGTAGTCCCGGTATTGGCGGATCGCGTCCGGGTCCTGGAGGAAGTGGTAATCGAACACTTCCTTCATCTGGCGAAACAGATCGCCGCGAGTGTGCTCCACGGCTTGCAGCAAGGTCCCGACCCGCTGCGCCTCCCGCGAGCCGTGGCCGCTCAGGCTCAGGCCGACGGTGCCGACCACGCCGGCGATCACCACCAGGGCCATGAACGCCATGCCGTAGACGATTTGCAAGCTGCGCAACGAATACAATCGCGTCATCTCTCGCCCAGTCCGTTGATCCGGTTGGTTTTGCTGTATCCCAGGATTCGGTCTCGTTCAATGGTGCCGAGGCAGCCGAGCCGCGCCCGGCGAGCTTGGCCGCCACCGAGGGCATGGGTACGGAATAAATTCCGTGTAATCAGATTGTTACATAATTCCATTAAGATTTAAGATTATTCTTGGCCATGCGACTCGATGTTGCATCATACCCCACCGGCTGCTATCGGCCACCGGCTGGAAGTTTCGGCGGCAATCCTTTGTAGCGGACGGTTTCCATGATTGGCGGCGAGAGGGATGAGGGACGCGCGAGCCCGGGCGGGGCGCCGGACATCGGCGCAATCGTCGCCGAGCGGCTGAGCCGGCGGGAGGTGATGGGGGGGCTCGTGGCGGCGGCGGCGGCGGCGATGGTGCCGGCTTGGGCGGCGGATGCCGCCGACGGTTCGGCGCTGGCGTTCACCGAACTCCGCAAGGGTCTCGACGAAACCCATCACGTCGCGCGCGGTTATTCCGCTTCTGTCCTGATCCGGTGGGGCGATCCGGTTCTCGCCGACGCTCCGACCTGGCACCCCGTTCGCCAGAGCGCCGAAGCCCAGGCCCGCCAATTCGGCACCAACAACGATTTCCTGGCGTTTCTGCCCTTGGCCCAGGGCTCGGGGCGATCGGATCACGGCCTCTTGTGCGTCAACCACGAATATTCCCGGGCGGCGATGATGTTCGACGGGGTCGCCGACAGCCGGGAGGTGACTCGCGCCCAGGCCGAAATCGAAATGGCGGCGCACGGCCACAGTGTGATCGAGATCCGGCGCGACGACGGCGTTTGGCGGGTGGTCTCGGACAGCGCCCATGCCCGTCGGCTGACCGCCTCCGGAACGGTGCTCGAGATGTCGGGACCCGCCGCGGGCGATCCGCGGCTGATCACGAAGGCCGATCCTTCGGGTCGCAAGGTCGTGGGCACCCTCAACAACTGCGGGGGCGGCGTCACGCCCTGGGGGACGGTCCTTCTCGCCGAGGAGAACTTCCATTTCTATTTTGGCGGGTTCGTGGGAAGCGGGCCGGAGGCCGCCAATCTTCAGCGTTACGGGATCGGCGGCCCGAGCCGGTTCGGATGGCTCGGGCATCACGACCGGTTCGACGTGGCGCGAAATCCGAACGAGGCCAACCGATTCGGATGGGTGGTCGAACTCGACCCCTTCGATCCGGCCTCGACGCCGCGCAAGCGGACCGCGCTCGGCCGCTTCAAGCACGAGGCCGCGACCGTGGCGATCAATCGGGACGGGCGGGTGGTCGTCTATAGCGGTGACGACCAGATATTCGAATACATCTACCGGTTCGTGAGCCGGGAGCGCTTCGATCCGGAGCGGCCGGCCGCCAACCGGGATCTGCTCGACGAGGGCACCTTGTCGGTGGCCCGGTTTGGGGCCGATGGTCATCTGGATTGGCTGCCGTTGGTTTGGGGCGAGGGGCCGCTCAACCCGGAGAACGGTTTCCACGGTCCGGCCGACGTGGTCATCGAGGCCCGGCGGGCCGCCGATCTGCTGGGCGCGACCCCGATGGACCGACCCGAGGATATCGAGACCAATCCCACGACCGGGCGGGTCTATGTCGTCCTGACCGGCAACGCGTTTCGCGGCGCGGCCCAGACGGACGGCCCCAACCCCCGTGGCCCCAATCTGTCCGGGCATATTCTGGAGCTGATTCCGCCGGGTGGCGCCGGAGTCGATCATGGCGCCGAGCGTTTTCTCTGGAATATTCTGTTGCTGGCCGGACAACCGCGGTCGGCCAATAGCGCGGTGAGCGCGGACGGCTGGTTGGCCAATCCCGACAATCTGGCGTTCGATTCCCGTGGCCGCCTGTGGATCGCG
>CAJWQN010000200.1 GCA_913045505.1 uncultured Rhodospirillaceae bacterium
CAATTGATGCCGCCCAGCCCTTCGGCCACCAGCTCCTCCCCGACGCAGACCACCAGAACGCCAGGTGCCTGGCGCGCCGCTGCCGTGTCGACGGCGACGATATCCGCATGACCATGGGGCGAGCGCACCAACACCGCATGCGCGATGGCCGGAAATTCAAGGTTGTCGACGAAGGTTCCTCGACCTTCCAAGAGACGCCGATCCTCTATGCGAGGCGCCGAATGGCCTATTCCGAGCCCAGACACGATTCCATTCATCCGAAATTTCTCGTCTGATGCGTACTTCCTGCGCCAACGCCAGCGAGGCCGTGGCCGACGCGCAGGGAACAGAGTCAGGTCCAGACGCGTCGGACCGCGAAGTTGGGTACCTTTAAGCCATAGCCAACCATGTATTGCCGGCGCACAATACACCCTCGATAGAAAAAAGCTTCTGAAACAGGGAACGCGGAACGATGGGTGCCTGCGCCTTCCGCTTGTTGAAGGACCGGCGCGAGCCTGCCACCGCCGGGCTCCCGCTCAGACCCGCCGAGCGCATTTTCCATTGCGCCTCTGGCGAGCTCTCGATCAACGAGGAGACGATCGGGAGCAACGAAGCCCACTTCTCCTTGGGGTCAAGAACGGCGGTTCGCGGCCGGGTCTCGGATTGTCTGCAATGTGGTAGTAAGCCGACTTCCCCTTAGATCTCAGGCACCACCGCCATGGCATTGGCTGCGGCGGTCTCGACCGGCAAGGCAAAATCAGGATCATCGGCGCACCAGCGCGGGAACGTCTCGTATTTGATCCCGGCGTTATAACAAGCCCGGCGCCGATCCGCCCCGATCCGGCGCCGCGAACCGCTCATGAGTTCGTCCCGCTCATCCAGCGTTCCCAACGCTCGGCGGCCCCCTTATGACGCGGTTCGTCGACCCAGCCCACCGGTTTTCGCCAACCAGAGATTCTCGGCATCGGACCGGCTCACTTGGCGACGTAGCCGCCGTCGACGGGAAGGGCGACGCCGGTAATGAAGGAGGCTTCCTCCGAGCACAGGAACAGGGCCGCAGCCGCCACCTCCTCGGGCCGACCGACTCGGCCGAGCGGGATCGCCTGCATCATGCGCGCCCGGTTTTCCTCGCGATTGGTCTGGGTGTCCGGGCGCTGCAGGAACACATTGAGCATCGGGGTGTCGATCGGCGCCGGGCAGACCGCGTTCATGCGGATGTTCTCGGGCGCGTAGCGGCAGGCCATGGACTGCATCAGGCCGACGACGCCATATTTGGCGGCCGAATAGATCGGGCTGAACGGCGAGCCGGCAAGGCCCGCGATCGAGGCCGTGAACAGCACCGAGCCGCCGCCACGGGCGCGCAGCGCCGGCAATGCCTCGGCGGTGGTGACCATGACCGAGCGGATGTTGAGGTCCATGGCGAGCTCGTAGTCGGCCATGTCGACCCCCTCGATCCGTCCCGGACCGGGATGGCCGACATGGTTCCACACCACGTCGAGCCCGCCGAAACCGTCGACAGCGGCATGGACGATGCGTTTGGCCTCGGCGTCCTTGGTCAGGTCGGCGGCGACCGCGATCGCCTCGCCGCCCGCGCCGGTGACCTCTTGGGCAACGGCTTCGGCGCCGCCCGAGTCGATATCCACCGCCACCACCTTCGCACCCTCCTTGGCGAACAGCAGCGCCCCGGCCCGGCCCATGCCCGACGCCGCGGCCGTGATCAACGCGATTTTGTTCTTCAGTCTCATTTTGGAAGCTCGCCTTCATTTCGGCCGTGCCACGATTTGGGCACAGCGACACATGGTTTTGGCAAGAAAACAATAGCGAGTTCGCCTGAACCTTCAACCAGTTAGGTCAAAAGCATCAGCTTTCAGAAGTGCTACAAGCTCCAAGTCGTGCTTGGCCAGCATACTATCGGCACCTTCTAGGCGGTCAACTACGGTAATCACCTTGGAAACCTTACAACCTTCTTTGCGAACGGCCTGTACTGCTTTTAAGACTGATCCACCTGAGGTGGTTACATCGTCAACGATAACGACTTTAGAGTCCCGCTCAAGCTCGCGGTCTATCAGCCGTCGGGTGCCGTGCTCCTTGGCTTGCTTGCGGACGAAAAAGGCCGGAATCGGCCGCCCGCGCTGGGCGCTTCGCTGGCTCACGCAGGCGACGATCGGCACCGCCCCCATCTCGAGCCCGCCGATGTAATCCACCGGCTCGTCGGCGATCGCGTCCAGGATCAAGTCCGAGATCAGATTGGACCCTCCCGGGTCCATCGTGGTCTCTTTCATGTTGAAATAGAATCGACTCTTCGTTCCAGCGGCCAGCAAAAATTCTTGGCCCACGGACAACGACTTTTCTTGTACAACCTTGTGAAGTTCTGCCAGTTGGTGATCAAACTCTTGCGACTCAGATTCCTGCCGCGCCGTGGCCAGATTCATCGTGCCACCTCCCTAACCCGGATTTAGAGGTTTCTGTTTTGCCTAACGAAAAACGAATTCATTAGTCGGTGGCAATTTTCAGCCACGCCATCCCCACTGGCGCTATTCACGGAACATACTTGCAACAAAAACACGCTACAAAGTCCGCTGAAATTGGCGCTTCATAACTTGTATCACCGAGCGGAATCTGAGGGAAGAACAAAACACACAATCACAAAATTTAACTAAGAGTTTTCCGAAGGCGCTCATCGGAGATCGTTCTTGCGTTCGATCGGACGCGCGCCGAACCGGGTGCCGGCGGCGGCGGCGCGGGCGGCCACCAAGGCGATGGCGATGGCGGCGGTGATGCGCATGGCGGGAGGGCTTCCTCAAATCCGGTCCGCGGGGTCGATCAGGGGAAAATAGGCCGCCGGGCCGAGGCGCGCAATCCACCCTCGATGCACACCCAAATGCGCCTTTGCCCCTGGCCGGCGGGGGCCGGCGCCCCTAAACTATGCCCAAGACGACTTGTTAGTGGCGATCGGCGGGGATGGTGGTCTTCGGCCCGCGGTCGCACCCAGAAGGCATGGAGCGGAAACGATGGCCACAGCCGATCGCGGCGCCAAGGACGAATTGATCCAGGACGTCATGGCCTTGGCCCGTACGAGGGTCGCCGCGGCCGAACGCGACCAGGCCGTCCTGTTCCTGCATCAATTCTATCGCCGGGTCCCGGCCGAGGATCTGATCGGGCGCAGGTCCGAGGACCTCTATTTCGCCGCCTTCTCGATGCTCAACTTCATGCGTGAGCGCGCGCGCCATCAGGATAAGCTCAAGGTCTACAACCCGACCGTCGATGAGGACGGCTGGACCACCACCCACACGGTGATCGATCTGGTCACCGGCGATCGGCCGTTTCTGGTCGATTCGCTGACCGCTGAAATCAATCGGCGCGCGATTCCGCTGGCCATGGCGATCCACCCGACGCTGCTGATCCGCCGTGACGAGGCCGGCGCGCTGGTCGCGCTGCACCCCACCAAGGGCGCGCCGGATCAGGCCGACGCCGAGGCCGTGATCCGGCTCGAGATCGGCCGGCTCACCGATCCGGACGGACTCGAGGCTCTCACCCGCCGCTTGGAATCCTTGATCGACGACGTCCGTCGGGTGGTCGAGGATTGGCGGCCGATGACGACGGCGTTGCATGACGCGGCCGCGGAACTCGAGGCGAACGCGCCTGCCGCCGGCGCCATCGAAGAGTCGGCGGCGTTCCTGCGCTGGCTGTCCGACGACAACTTCACCTTCCTCGGTTATCGCAATTACGACCTGGTGGAAAGCGGCGAGGGGGGCGCCCGCTGGCAGGTGGTCGATGGCACCGCCGCCGGGGTGCTCCGCGACGCCGAGCATTGGGCGCACACCGAGGAGGTTGCGCCCGACCGCTCGATCCCGCCCGACGTTCTGGCCGATCTCAAGCGCCCGGACCCGCTGATGATCACCAAGACCAAGCGTCGGGCGACGGTGCACCGGGCGGTGCATATGGATTCGGTCGGCATCAAGCGCTATGGACCGAAAGGTCGGCTGATCGGCGCCCACCGGTTTCTGGGCCTGTTCACCTCGGCCGCTCACCACCAGTCGCCGGGCATCATCCCCCGGCTCCGCCAGAAGGTCGCGATCACCGTCGCCCGGGCCGGGTTTTCGCCCGGCAGCCACGACGGCAAGGCACTGCTCAACGTTCTCGAGACCTATCCGCGGGACGAGCTGTTCCAGATCAGCGACGACGATCTGCTCGACGTGAGCCTCGGCATTCTCGATCTGGAGGAACGGCCGCGGCTGCGCCTGTTCCTGCGCCGCGACACCTTTGACCGGTTCGTCTCGTGCCTGGCGTACGTGCCGCGCGAGCGCTACGATTCGGGCCTGCGCGAGAAATTCGGCTCGATCCTCGAGGACTCCTTCGACGGCGACTGCGAGGCGTTCTACACCCATCTCGGTGACGAGCCGCTGGCGCGCCTTCATGTCATCGTCCGAATCACGCCCGGTCGGGTTCCGGCCTTCGATCGGGCCGCCGTCGAATCCCGGCTGGCGGCGGCGGCGCGGGGCTGGGAGGATGGCCTCGGCGAAGCCTTGCTCGGCGCTCATGAAGAACAGCGCGCGGCGGCATTGTTCCGGCGCTACGGCAGGGCCTTCCCGAGCGGCTATCGGGACCGGTTCACCGCCCGCCAGGCGGTGCGCGATATCGAACGGATCGAGGCCGCGGTGAGCGCCGGAACGCCGGCGCTCAATCTGTACCGGCTCCCCGAAACCAGCGACGGCAGCGCCCGGTTCAAGATCGCCGCGCCGGCGGCGCCGTTGGCCCTGTCCGACGTTTTGCCGATGTTGGAGAATATGGGGCTCAGAGTGCTTGACGAGTTTCCCTATCCGATCAAGCCGACCGACGGTGGCACGGACGCCTGGATTCACGATTTCGGCATGGTCGATAGCTCCGGCGCCGCGATCGAGCCGTCCGAAGTCAAGCAAAGCTTCGAAGAGGCGTTCACGCGGATTCGGAGCGGCGCGATCGAGAATGATGGTTTCAACCGGCTGGTGATTCGGGCCGGCCTGGCCTGGCGTCA
Source organism: uncultured Rhodospirillaceae bacterium (assembly GCA_913045505.1). GTDB lineage: Bacteria > Pseudomonadota > Alphaproteobacteria > UBA7887 > UBA7887 > CAJWQN01. The sequence continues at coordinate 4,994 of CAJWQN010000200.1, forward strand.
GGTTGTGATTTTGCGTGCCTATTGCAAGTTTCTGCGCCAAGCCAAGATTCCGTTCAGCCAGGATTACATGGAGCGGACCCTGGCTTCGAATCCGTCGATCGCGGCCCTCCTGGTCGCCTTGTTCGAGGCCCGTTTCGATCCCGACCGCGACCCTGGCGACGATCGCGGGGCGGAGATCGAATCCGATATCCTGACCGCGCTCGACGCGGTCGCCAATTTGGATGAGGACCGGATCATCCGTCGGTTCCTGAACGCGGTCCGGGCGACGCTTCGGACGAATTATTTTCAGGCCGATGCCGAGGGCCGATCCAAGGACCGGCTTGCGCTCAAGATCGACAGCCAGGCGGTGGACGACCTGCCCTTGCCGCGGCCCATGGTCGAGATTTTCGTTTACAGCCCGCGCATGGAAGGCGTTCATCTGCGCGGTGGCAGCGTGGCGCGGGGCGGTCTGCGCTGGTCGGACCGGCCCGAGGATTTTCGGACCGAGGTTCTGGGTCTGATGAAGGCGCAGATGGTCAAGAACGCGGTCATCGTGCCCCTCGGCTCCAAGGGCGGCTTCGTGGTCAAGCGCCCGCCGGTGGGCGGCGATCGGGACGCACTATTGGCCGAGGGCGTGGCCTGTTACGAGACCCTGATCGAGGGCATGCTCGACATCACCGACAATCTGGTCGCGGGCGCGGTGGTGGCGCCGGAGCGGGTGGTCCGCCACGACGGCGACGATCCCTACCTGGTGGTCGCCGCCGACAAGGGAACCGCGACCTTCTCCGACATCGCCAACCGCATTTCCGAGGCCCAT
>CAJWQN010000201.1 GCA_913045505.1 uncultured Rhodospirillaceae bacterium
CACGTCGGGGCCGGCGCCGGCGCCGGTTTGCTGCTCCTCGGTGAGCTGGCGGTGGGTGGTCGAAGCGGGGTGCAGAATCAAGCTTCGGGTGTCGCCGATATTGGCGAGATGGGAATGAAGCTCGACCCCGTCGATCATGGCGACGCCCGAGTCGAACCCGCCCTTGACGCCAAAGGTGAACACCGCGCCGGCGCCCTTGGGCAGGTATTTCTTGGCCAGTTCGTGGAACTTGTTGGACTTGAGGCCCGGATAGGACACCCAGGTGACCTTGGGATGCTTTTCCAAGTATTCCGCGACCGCGAGCGCGTTCGAGCAATGGCGCTCCATCCGTAGCGGCAGGGTCTCGACGCCCTGGAGCAGGTTCCAGGCGGCGGTCGGATAGAGGGTGGCGCCATAGTCCCTCAGCGCGACCATGCGTACTTTCATGGTGAAGCCGAAATCGCCGAAGGTCTCGGCGAAGGTGAGCCCGTGATAGGCGTGGTCGGGCTGGGACATGCCCGGATAATTGTCGGTCCCGAACCAGTCGATATTGCCCGATTCGATCAGGATGCCGCCCATGGTGTTGCCGTGGCCGCCGATGAACTTGGTGGTCGAATGGACGATCAGATCGGCGCCCCATTCGAACGGCCGCATCAGGTAGGGCGAGGCCAGGGTGTTGTCGACGATCAGCAGCACGCCGTGCTTGTGGGCGATCTCGGCGATGCGCTCGATATCCAGGATGATGCCGCCGGGATTGGCGAGCCCTTCGCAGAAGAAGAACCTGACCTTGTCGGTCATCGCCTTCTCGAAATTCTCCGGATCGGTCGGATCGACGAAATGGCATTTCCAGCCGAGCTTGGGGAAGCTCACGCCGAACTGGGTCACCGAGCCGCCATAGAGATTGCGCGACGAGACGAACTCGTCGCCGGGGCCGAGCAGGGTGACCGCGGCCAGGAACTGGGCGGCATGGCCCGAGGCGGCGGCGACCGCGCCGCGCCCGCCTTCGAGCTGGGCGATGCGCTCCTCGAACACCGACACGGTCGGGTTGGTCATCCGCGAATAGACGTAGCCGAAGGTCTGGAGATTGAACAATTCCGAGGCATGTTCGGAGTCGTCGAACACGAACGACGTGGTTTGATAGATCGGGGTCGAGCGGGCGCCGGTCACCGGATCGGGTCGGGCGCCGGCGTGGACGGCGAGGGTCTCGAAACCGTATTCATGGGGCGCGCCAGTCGCGCCCGGGACATTGGATTCGACCTCGTCGATGGCGGTGCGAACGCTCATGCTTTGGGTGACCTCAATGATTTGGCGGTGATGATCCGCGAGTTGACTCCGGCCCAGCTCAGCTCGCCGGACAGGCGGCCGAACTCGATTTTCGGGCACCGATTCATGACCACTTCCAGGCCCGCGGCCTCGGCCAATTCGGCGGCCGGGTCGTTGCGCACGGTGAGCTGCATCCACAGCACCTCGATGCCCTTGGCGTCCTTGTTGGCGATCACCTCCTCGGTGATCGCATAGGCCTCTTCCGAGGTCCGGAAGATATCGACCATCTGAACTTGATCCGGAATCTCGGCGATGCTGGCATAGACTCTCTCGCCCAGAATCTCGTCGCCGCCACGGGCCGGGTTGACCGGAATGATCCGGAATCCCTTGTGCTGGAGATATTTCATCGCGTAGAAGCTCGGCCGCCGCCAATGGGTGCTGGCGCCGACCATGGCGAAGGTACGCACCCTGCGCAGGATGCCCCGGAGCTTGTCGTCCGAATAATTGTCGTGATGCTTCAGATAGACCAGCGGATTGTCGTCCGTGGTCGCCGCCGCGGGGTTGGCCATGGCCCTCCGTCCTCCCGGTTGGTCTGGGTATTCGCCCATGTGCTGCGAAACGCAGCGATTCGGCCTAGGAATTTCGCAAGTCGCAGTATATGATCCTGCGATACGCAGTGCAAGAGGCGCAATGGAGGCGACATGTTCCCATCCCGACCCGATCCCACGGCCGTGCTTGGGCGCCTGGCGGCAGTGCTTGATGCGGCCTCGGACACGGATCTGGCGCAAAAGCTGGGGGTCGCGCGCGGAACGGTGAGTTCGTGGCGGGCGCGCGGCGCGGTGCCGGTCAAGGACTGTCTGGCTGCTGCGCATTGCAACGACATCTCGCTCGAATGGCTGATCAACGGCCGCGGCCCGAAGTTCGTGGGCGATTTGGAAGCGGACCCGGGCTGCGTCGCGACCGCGCCGACGGACCCCTATGGAGAGTTCCTGCTCCGGAACTATTCGCTGGTGGGCAAAGGCGGAGTCAAGCTCGCGCCCGATGGCGGGGCTTTGTTGCCGTTTCCGGAGAATTCGTTCCCGGTCGCCTTCAAGTCGCGGTACCTGGCCAATCTGACCGATAACGCCCCTGAGTCCTGCCAAGGCTATGTGTGCGACGACGACTGCATGGAGCCCACGATTCCGAACGGTTGGTGCGTCCTGGTCAGCCGCACCGACAACTCGATCGGCGAACCCGGCATCTACGCCATCGTGTTCCTGGAATCGAGCCGCCAGACCTTCCGCCGCCTCACCCCCACGGCGACCGAACTCCACCTCGCCTGCGACAACCCCGCCTACCCCCCAACCACCTTCGATCTGAGGACGGAACGCTGCCCCTTCTCGGTCCTCGGCCGCGCCGTTTGGGCCGGCGGCTTCGTGGCTTGAGGGTGTGTGCTCATAGATCGAAAGTCTTTTCACCTCTCCGCCAGGAGTGCCGCCATCTCGCGGAGACCGATGGCCTCGACATCCTTCGTGATGGGATAGCGATCGTCGCCGGAATGGACGAGATAAGAGCGCTTTGGCTTCAGGTCTTCGCGGGCATGGTGAAAACCCCTACTTGGGCTCGCCGTGAGCCCGTGCTTGATCTCGATGGCCCAGAGCCCGCGCCGGCCGGGCAGATCAAGCACCAGATCGATTTCCGCGCCGGCGGCGGTACGATAGAAGCTCGCCATCGTTCGGGGCGGGGCCGCCGCCAAAAGGTTTTCGATTACGAAACCTTCCCAGCTCGCGCCGACGACCGGATGGCCACCGAGCGCGTTATGGTCCTCAATGCCAAGCAAGGCGTGGACCAACCCGCTATCGCGCACAGTGACCTTGGGCGACTTCACCAGGCGCTTGCGGATGTTGGCGTGGAAGGGTCGCAGCCGGCGCACCAGGAGCAGATCGACAAGCAGGTCGATATAGCTGGTCACCGTTGGCGCGCTTATCGAAAGACCGGCGGCCAGCTTTGATGCGTTGAGCGGCGTGCCCTGGCCGTGGGCCAGCATGGTCCAGAGCCGCTCCAGGGTTTCCGCCGGGATGCGCCGGCCAAACTGGGGAACATCGCGCTCCAGATAGGTACGGATGAAATTCTGACGGTACGTGAAGCTGTTGGCATCGCCTGCGGCAAGAAAGCTGTCCGGGAATCCGCCCCGCACCCAAAGCGCAGTGATCGCTTGCCTATCGGGAGGAACTTCCAGCACGTCCAGAGGGTTTAGTTGAACGTACTCGATCCGCCCCGCGAGGCTCTCCCCTGATTGTCTCAGCAGGTCCAGCGATGCTGATCCCAGGATAAGGAAACGGCCGGTTCGCCGTCCCCGTCGGCGGCCCTGATCGATCAACCCGCGCAGGTCTTGAAACAACTCCGGGGCACGGTGAATCTCGTCAAGAATGACGAGCCGATCCTCATAGGGCCCGAGAAACAGTGCCGGGTCGGCGAGCTTGGCGCGGTCCGCCCGGGCTTCCAGATCGAGATAGAGCGCTCCCGAGTCCTTGGCGATCTGGTGGGCCAGAGTCGTCTTGCCGGCCTGGCGCGGGCCGATCAGGGCGACGGCCGCCTGCCGGCCCAGGGCGTGTTGAACGGTCTGGAACGCGTGGCGCCATATCATCCTTGTAATCTAAAAAGTATATTTTTAGATTACAAGGATGATATGGCATTGGTTAAGTGGAGTGCTGCCCGTTCCCGGTCCTCGGCCGCGCCGTCTGATCCGGCGGCTTCGTGGCTTGGTTCGTCAGAACGGCAAGAGGGATGCGGCAAGACGCTCGGTGTTCACAGTCTTGTGGCCGGGGCTTGCCGAAGGGTCAATTTCCCGCCGGCCGCGGCCGGGTTGCTCGACGTAGCCCGGGGTCGGTATCTCGATGTCTCCCTCTGGCTCTCATCGGTTGCATCGCGCCGGATTGCCGGTTTCAATGGGCCTGGAGCGTCGGCGGCCATCGTCTCGGCGGCCCCGACCGGCGGCGTCGGAACGGCGCGGGAGAATGATCATGGCCATCCTCAGAATCGCCCGGATGGGCAATCCGGTGCTGCACAAGATGGCGGAACCGGTCGCCGATCCGCGCGCGCCGGACATCGCCCGCCTCGCCGCCGACATGCGCGAGACCCTCGAGGATATCGGTGCCAGCGGCCTCGCCGCGCCCCAGGTCTTCGTGAGCCTGCGGGTGGTGGTCTACCGCATGATCGCGGCGCGCATCCCCGAGGGCTCGGGCCTCGCGCCGGTGCCGTGGACGGTGATGGTCAATCCGGTGATCACGCCCCGGACCGAAGCCAAGGTGGCGGTGTGGGAGCGCTGCCTGTCGATCCCCGGCCTCCACGGCAAGGTGCCCAGATATCCGGAGATTCAGATCACCTACCAGACCTTGGACGGCGACACGGTGGCCCACGACGCCCACGGTTCCTGGGCGGCGCTGCTGCAGCACGAAGGCGACCATCTGGACGCCACCCTGTTCCCGATGCGCATGACCGACTTGGCCCTCCTCGCCTATAACGACGAACCTGGCCCGCTGGCCGCGGACATCGCCGGCGGCGGCCCGATCGACCCGCTGTTCCTGGACCTGGTCGCCCGCTGGCCGGCCCGCGACCGTTGGTTCCCGTGATCAGAGACGGAGCGGCGCCATGACTCGCCGGGGCCGGCAATTCGGCATCCGGGCGGTGGTGCTGGCGGTGCTGGCGGCCGCATCCGCCGCCGGCGCCGGAGAGGAGCCCGGCACCAACCGTTTGAGCGGGTCCCGCAGCCCCTATCTGCTGCTCCACGCCGACAACCCGGTCGATTGGTATCCCTGGGGCCCCGAGGCGTTGGCGGCGGCGCGCGCGGAAAACCTGCCGATCTTCCTCTCGGTCGGCTACAGCACCTGCTACTGGTGCCATGTCGCCGAGCGGACGCTCTATTCCGATCCCGAGATCGCGGCGCTGATGAACCGATGGTTCGTCAACGTCAAGGTCGACAGCGAGCAGCGCCCGGACATCGACCGGGTCTACATGCTCGCCCGCCAGCTGCTCACCGGCCAGGGCGGCTGGCCCAACAACCTGTTCCTCACCCCGGACCTGAAGCCGTTCTTCGCCGGCAGCTATTTTCCTCCCCAAACCGACGGCCCCGGCTGGCCGCCCAGCTTTCCCGACCTGCTGGCGATGGTCCACGAGGCCTGGGAAGGCGAGCCCGAGTCCCTCCTCGCCGCCGCCGAGAGCTTGTTCCAGGCGATGCGCGAGGCCCAGCGGCAAATGGCCGGAGCGGCGCCGGTCCCGATCACGCCGGGGGCCTGGCGGGAGAGCGCCCGGGCGGCGCTGGCGGCGCTCTACGATTCCGAATATGGCGGCTTCACCATGCCGCTCTCGCCGCTGAAGTTCCCGCGGCCGCCCACCCTCGCCCTGCTGCTCGCCGACCACCGCCACGGCGGCGGCGCGGACTCCCTGGCCATGGCGACCGGCACCCTCGACGCCATGGCGCTCGGCGGCATCAACGATCAGCTCGCCGGCGGCTTCCATCGCTACAGCACCGATCGTGGCTGGTCGATCCCCCATTTCGAAAAGA
>CAJWQN010000202.1 GCA_913045505.1 uncultured Rhodospirillaceae bacterium
GATCCGCAATCCTGGCTCGCCGCCGCCGATCTGGATATCGGCGCGAGCGCCCTCGACTGGATCGACCGGACCGTGCTCCGGATCACCCATGATCGGGTCAACCGGGTCGTCATCACCCAGCCCGACGGCGGCGCCCTCATCGTCGGCCGGAAGGATCGCGCGGAGCCCCGTTTCTCGATCGCCGACATCCCGGATGGCATGAAGGTCTCCTCGGCCTCGATGATCAATGGGCTCGGCGGCGCGATCGGCTTCGTCACGGCCGAGGACGTGATCGCCGCGGCCGATTTGCCGGCGGCCGAGGAGGGCGCGACAACGGCCCGGTTCGAGACTTTCGACGGGCTGGTGGTGACGGTGTCGTCGACGACCCATGACGGGGCTCTCTGGGCGCAAATCGAAGCCGCGTTCGATCCGGCCATCGTGGTGTCCGAAGAGTCATCGACGGCTGGTGAGGGTGAGGGTGAGGGCGAGGGTGAGGGTGAGGGTGCCGCGGTCGCGAAGACCGAGCCGGAAACCGATCCGGCGGCGGCGGCGAGCGCCGAGGCCGAGGCGCTGAACGCGCGCCATGCCGGCTGGGCCTATGCCCTGCAGGAATATACCGGCGAACAGATGACCCGCGCCCTCGCCGACCTGATCGAAGAGGATGTCCCGGAACAGCCCGAGGACGGCGCGGCGCCGGCCGAATGACCGATCTGCTCCCGACCACGGTCGTGGGCAGCTATCCCCAGCCCGATTGGCTGATCGACCGGGGCGCCTTGGCCGGGCGCTCTCCGCCCAGGGTGCGGGCCGAGTCCCTGTGGCGGGTGCCCGAGGACGCACTGGCCGCCGCCCAGGACGACGCCACCCGTCTGGCGATCGCCGACATCGAGGCGGCCGGCATCGATATCGTCGGCGATGGCGAGATGCGCCGGGAAAGCTATTCCAACCAATTCGCCAACGCCCTCGACGGCATCGACCTGGCCAATCCGGGCATCGGCCGGTCGCGCCGGGGCGAGCCGGATCCGCTGCCCCGCGTGGTCGGCCCGATCCGGCGCGCGCGCCCGGTCCATGTGGACGACGTCGGCTTTCTCCGCGCCCATTGCCGGCGGCGAATCAAGATCACGGTGCCGGGGCCGTTCACCATGAGCCAACAGGCGGTGGACGAGCACTACCACGACCCCGCCGCCCTGGCCCTGGCCTACGCGGACGCGGTCAATCAGGAGGTCCGCGATCTCCATGCCGCCGGCGCCGACGTGGTCCAGATCGACGAGCCGTTCTTGCAGGCGCGCCCCGAACCGGCCAACGCCTACGGCATCGCGGCGATCGACCGCGCTCTGGCCGGGGTCCGGGGCACGACCGCCGTCCATCTCTGCCTGGGTTACGCCGCCTTGATCACGAGCAAGCCCAGCGCCTACGATTTCCTGACCCAGCTCGACGCCTGCGCCGCCGACCAGATATCGATCGAGGCCGCCCAGCCCGGCCTCGACCTTGCGGTGCTGGAGGGTCTGCCCAGCAAGACCATCATCCTGGGCGTCCTCGATCTGGGCGCGCCGGAGATCGAGACTCCCGATCAGGTCGCCGCCCGGCTCCGCGCCGCGCTCGCCGTGGTGCCGCCCGAACGGCTGATCGCCGCCCCCGATTGCGGCATGAAATACCTGCCCCGGGCCATCGCCCGCGCCAAACTGGAGGCCCTGGTCGCGGGCACTGCCCTGGTCCGCCAGTCACTGCGCTAGCGCGGTGGTCTCCCGATTTGTTCGGTTCTAATAATAATGGGGACAGTATACTTAATTCATGTCCGCAAACCGTGGAACTGGCCCGAGATGCCGCCGCTCCGAGGGATGGGGCGGAAGATACCTTGGAGCCGGGGGCTGATGTTCCGGTCTCCGATTTTGGGCGGGAGGCGCTGATCATGGCACGGAAAGCCAGCACGGGCGGCAATCTGTTCGCGACCGATACGGAGGCGATCAAGACACTCCTCGCGGATGCCAATCAGCGGTTGCTCGAACGGACGGACGATCTGCTCGCCGCTTATTCACGGGTGCCGGAATCCCTGTCGTCGGATGACGAGATCGCCAAGGCGCGCCGGTTCGCCAGGCAGTTGGACCAGGCTGGCAAGGATGCCCGGAGCGCCAGGCTCGCGGACGGGCGCCCGTTCCGGGAGGCGACGGCGACGGTCAAGGCGCTGCTCTTGGCCTGCGACAAACACCTTGCCGACCACGGCCCCCATCATCTCGCCGGCGCCGCCTATCACGAGGTCGCGGAGTTCGACTAGATGATGATCCGCGGTCGGGATATCACCCGCGCTCAAAGCCCCAACAGCGCCGCGAGCTTGGCCGTGACCTCGGCGGTGACGGCCGCCGGCGCGCGGCCCGCGATACTGAGTTGGCGCGCCCGGCGGTCGATGGATTTGACCTGGTCGACGAGGATCGCGCCGCCGATCTCCAGGCCCTCGGGCAGCGCTACCTTGAACAAGGCGGTTTGGCGCAAGTGACCTGCGGATGTGGCGCATCCTCTCGTCACGGCTGGCCAAGGCGGGCGTCGCGGGGTAAAAAAGGGTGGCGCGCGGGGCTTGTGGCGGCGTCGCGCGGGGTGACGGAATTCCCCTTCCCGAGACCTGAATCTGATACACTGCGCGGGCTGGAAGACGGCGCCCCGCGCGGCGCCCGCGAACCGGCCGTCCGACCCCGTTCACAGCTCCGAAATACGTGACCGACTCCACCCCGATCCAGCCGCTCGACATCACGCCCGTCCCGATCGAGCAGGAGATGCGCCGCTCCTATCTCGATTACGCCATGAGCGTGATCGTGAGCCGCGCCCTGCCCGACGTCCGCGACGGGCTCAAGCCGGTCCACCGGCGGATTCTCTACGCCATGCACGAATCCGGCTACGACTGGAACCGCCCCTACCGGAAATCCGCCCGTGTGGTCGGCGACGTCATGGGCAAGTATCACCCCCATGGCGGCGAGGCGATCTACGACGCCATGGTGCGCATGGCCCAGGAGTTCTCGCTGCGCCTACCGCTGATCGACGGTCAGGGCAATTTCGGCTCCATGGACGGCGATCCGCCGGCGGCGATGCGCTACACGGAAGTCCGCATGGCCCAATCCGCCGCGACCCTGCTCGACGACATCGACGAGGACACGGTCCCGTTCCAGGACAATTACGACAATTCGGCCCAGGAGCCGACGGTCCTTCCGGCCCGGTTTCCCCATCTGCTGGTCAACGGCGCCGGCGGCATCGCGGTCGGCATGGCCACCAACATGGCGCCCCACAATCTGGGCGAGGTGATCGACGCGGCGCTGGCCCTGATCGACGACCCGGAGATCACCATTCCGGGCCTGATGGAGCATCTGCCCAGGCCTGATTTCCCGACCGGCGGGGTGATCCTGGGCCATGCCGGGGTTCTGTCGGCCTATCACACCGGCCGCGGCTCGGTGATCGTCCGCGGGCGCACCGTGGCGGAAAGTTTCGGCAAGGATCGCGAGGCGATCATCGTCACCGAGATTCCCTATCAGGTGAACAAGTCGCGGATGGTCGAGCAGATCGCCGACGCGGTCCGCGACAAGCGCATCGAAGGCATCTCCGCGCTCCGCGACGAATCCGACCGCGACGGGGTCCGGGTGGTGATCGAACTCAAGCGCGAGGCGGTCTACGAGGTGGTGCTCAATCAGCTCTATCGCTACACGCCGCTGCAGGTGAGCTTCGGGATCAACGCCCTGGCCCTCAACGGCGGCCGTCCCGAACAGCTCGACATCAAGCAGATTCTGGCCGCGTTCCTGGCGTTCCGCGAAGACGTGATCACCCGGCGCACCATGCACCGGCTCGCCAAGGCCCGCGCCCGCGCCCATATCCTGATCGGGCTCGCGGTCGCGGTCGCCAACATCGAGGCGGTGATCGCGCTGATCAGGGCCGCGCCCGACCCGGCCGAGGCCCGCGCCGGGCTGATGGCGGAGCGCTGGCCGGCGGCCCAAGTGGCGCCCCTGATCGCCCTGATCCAGGAGCCCGGCGGCACGCTCCACGACGACGGCGGCTACACCATGACCGAGGTTCAGGCGCGGGCGATCCTGGAGCTGCGCCTGCAACGCCTGACCGCGCTGGAGCGCGACAAGATCGGCGACGAACTGGGCGCGCTGGTCGAGAGCATCATCGACTTCCTGGATATTCTCAAATCCCGCACCCGTTTGCTCGACATCATGCGCACCGAGCTGCGCGAGGTCCGCGATCAGTTCGCCACGCCGCGCCGGACCACCATGGAGGAGGCCGAGTTCGAGCACGATATCGAGGATCTGATCCAGCGCGAGGACATGGTGGTGACGGTCTCTCTCGCCGGCTATATCAAGCGCGTGCCGCTGTCCACTTACCGCGCCCAGCGCCGGGGCGGTCGCGGCCGGGCCGGCATGGCCACCCGCGAGGAGGATTTCGTCAGCCAGGTGTTCGTGGCCAATACCCATACCCCGATGCTGTTCTTCACCACCGGCGGCATGGCCCATCAACTCAAGGTCTACAAGCTGCCGATGGCCGCGCCCCAGGCCCGCGGCAAGGCCATGGTCAACCTGCTGCCGCTACGCGAGGGCGAGACCATCGCGACCATGATGCCGCTGCCCGAGGACGAGGCGAGCTGGGCCGATCTGCACGTCATGTTCGCCACCTCTCGCGGCCAGGTGCGGCGCAACTCGCTGTCCGACTTCACCCGGATCAAGGCCAACGGCAAGATCGCCATGAAGCTCGAGGACCCGGACGGCTCGAGCCTCGGCGCCCTGATCGCGGTTCAGACCTGCGCCGAGAACCAGGACGTGCTGCTGGCCACCGCCGGCGGCAAATGTATCCGTTTCCCGGTCGCCGCCGTGCGCCTGTTTTCGGGCCGGACCTCGACCGGCGTGCGCGGCATCAGGTTGGCCGAGGACGACCGGGTGATCTCGATGTCGATCCTCGATCACACCGAAATCGACACCGAGACCCGCGATTCCTATATCCGTTATGCCAACGCCCGGCGCCGCAACGGCGACGAGGAGTCCGATTCCGAAGACGCCGCCGCCACGATAACAGAGGCCCAGGCCCAGGCCCTCGAGGCCGGCGAGGAGATGATCCTGACCGTGACCGCGAACGGTTTCGGCAAGCGTTCGTCGGCTTACGAATACCGGATCACCGGGCGCGGTGGCCAAGGAGTCATCAACATCGACTCCACGGGGCGAAACGGACCGGTGGTGGCGGCGTTCCCGGTCGCCGAGGTGGACCAGGTGATGCTCGTGACCGATGCCGGCCAGTTGATCCGGACCCCGGTCGCTGATATTCGGATCACCGGGCGCGGCACCCAGGGGGTGACCTTGTTCAAGACCGAGGCCGGCGAGAGCGTGGTGTCGGTGTCGCGGCTGGATGGCGAGGACGAGGTCGACGAGGCCGGCGACGGCGCCGGCGCGGAATCGAGTGACCAAGGGGACTAGAACGATGAACCGCGAGGTCAGGGGCGTTTATCCGGGCACATTCGATCCGCCCACCTGCGGCCATCTGGACATTATCCGGCGCGCCCTCCACGTGGTCGATCGCCTGATCGTGGGCGTGGCGGTGAACGCGGGCAAGGGGCCGATGTTCGGCCTCGACGAGCGCTGCGCCATGGTCGAGGAGGCGAGCGAGGCGCTCGGCGAGGACTTCGCGCGGCGCATAACGGTGCGCCCGTTCGACAGCCTGTTGATGCATTTCGTCAAGGCCTCGGGGGCCTCGGTGATCGTGCGCGGGCTGCGCGCGGTGTCCGATTTCGAATACGAGTTCCAGATGACCGGCATGAACGCCCGCCTCGAGCCCGAGG
>CAJWQN010000203.1 GCA_913045505.1 uncultured Rhodospirillaceae bacterium
TCAACACGCCGGGGCATGTGTTCCCCCTGCTCGCCCGCGAGGGCGGTGTTCTGGTCCGCGCCGGCCATACCGAGGCCGCGGTGGATGTCGCGCGGCTCGCCGGACTCAATCCTTCGGGCGTGATTTGCGAGATCATGAACGACGACGGCACCATGGCCCGGATGGGCGACCTGGTGGCGTTCTGCCAGCGCCATGGCCTGAAAATGGCGACCATCGCCGATTTGATCGCCTACCGGCGCCGCCACGAGAAGCTGGTCGAGCGCGCCCTGGAATTGGATTTCGACAGCCGCTACGGCGGCCGCTTTCGCATGGCCGTCTACGTCAATTTGGTCCAGCACGCCGAGCATGTGGCGCTGGTCAAGGGCGATGTTACGACGGCTGAGCCGGTGCTGGTGCGCATGCATGCCTTCAACCTGCTCAGCGATGTGCTCGGCGATCGGTCCGACGGCAACGGCAGCGCGCTTCACCAGGCGATGCGGATGATCGCCGAGGCCGGCCGTGGCGTGGTGGTGCTGATTCGCGAACCGCTGCCGAACAGCCTTTCGGACCGGGTGCGGGCGCGGCTCGGCGAGACCAAGGGCCCGGCGGCGTTGCGTGATTATGGCGTCGGCGCCCAGATATTGTTGGATCTGGGCGTGCGCGAAATGGTTCTGCTGTCCAATTCCCGGCGCACCATCATCGGGCTCGAGGGCTTCGGCCTGACCGTGGTGGCCCGGCGCCCGATCCCACCCGCCGAGGATTGACATGGCCGCCCCCCCGACCATTTTGGTGGCCGTGGCGCGTTATTATCCCGACATCGCCGATCAGTTGGTCGCTGGCGCGGTCGGCGAGCTGGAACGCCAGAACGCCCCGAACGAAGTCGTCGAGGTACCGGGCGCCTTCGAGTTGCCAGGCGCCATCCGCCTCGCCCATGACTCGGGTGAATTCGACGGCTACGTCGCCTTGGGCTGCGTGATCCGGGGCGAAACCAGCCATTACGATCATGTCGCCGGGGAAAGTGCCCGGGCCTTGGCCGATTTGGCGGCGCGGGATGGTTGCGCGATCGGCTATGGAATCGTGACTGCGGATACCCGCGCGCAAGCCTGGGAACGGGCGGCGACCGACCGGCGCGACAAGGGTCGCGACGCGGCCCAAGCCTGCCTGGCCATGGTCGCGCTGCGCCGCCGCTTCGCGGCCCCCGCGACTCCTGAGTGAGTACGGCCATGAGCGCCAAGTGGAGGCAACGCGCGGCCGCGCGTCTGGCCGCGGTTCAGGCGCTCTACCAGATCGAAATCACCGGGCGCGATCCGGCCGCCGTGGTCGCCGAGTTCGGCGCCCACCGCCACGGCGGGGCCGGGTCCGGCGACGGCCGCAGCGACTATGACACCGATCTCCTCGAGGCGATCGTCCTCGCCGCCGCCGCGCAGAGGGAGAGTCTCGACCTGCTGCTGGCCGAGCATCTGGCCGAAGACTGGTCCTTGCCCCGCCTGGGCGCGACCATGGGCGCGATGTTGCGCGCCGCCACGTGGGAGCTGAGCTCCTCCGCCGACGTCCCGCCCAAGGTCGTGATCAGCGAATATGTGAACGTCGCGCGCGGCTTTTGCTCGGACCCCGAACTCGGGTTCGTCAACGGTGTGCTCGACCGGCTGGCGCGGCGTCTTCGCGGGCCCGAGATGGCGCCGGGGCCGCACGATCAAGAGGCCGGCAAGGATGACCCAGCGCCCCGGTGAGTTCGACCTGATCGCGCGCTATCTGGCGCCATTGGCGGCCGGATTTGCCGGCGCGTTCCAATTGACGGACGACGCGGCGGCGATCGATCTGCCCCCGTCGCACAGGCTGATCGCGACCGCCGACGCCTTGGTGTCGGGGGTCCATTTCCGTGCCGGCGACTCGCCCGAGGACATTGCCGCCAAGGCGTTGCGGGTCAATCTCAGCGATCTTGCCGCGATGGGCGCCGCGCCCAGGGCCTATCTGCTCACCCTGGCACTGCCCGACACCATCGACGAGGACTGGATCGCCCGATTCACCGCCGCCTTGGCCGAGGATCAAGGGCGGTTCGGGATCGCCCTGGCCGGCGGCGACACGGTCGCGACGCCGGGGCCTCTGACATTGTCGGTCACCGCGCTGGGGACGGTTCCGGACGGCGGCGAGGTGCGCCGCTCCGGTGCCCGGGCCGGGGATCGGGTGTTCGTCTCCGGCACCATCGGCGACGCCGCCCTGGGCCTGAGGTGTCTCGACGGCGAGCTCCCCGGCGCCGGGGTCGAGGAGCGGCAATGGCTCGCCCGGCGCTACCGGCGCCCCGAACCCAGGGTCGCCCTCGGCCAGCGGTTGATTGGAGTGGCGAGCGCGGCGATCGACATCTCCGACGGCCTCATCGCCGATCTCGGCCATATTTGCGCCGCTTCCCGGACCGGGGCGACGATCAGGGCCGACGCGGTGCCGCTGTCCGATGCCGCCCGCCGGGTGATCGGCGCCGATCCCCAACTGCTGGCGCCGGCCCTGACCGGCGGCGACGACTACGAACTCGCGTTCACCGCGCCCGCCGACCGCGGCAAACGGATCGGGGCGATCGGCACCGCGCTCGGCCTGCCGATCACCCCAATCGGCGAGATCGACGCCCAGCCCGGCCTCCGCGTCCACGACAGCGCCGGCAATCCGTTTCCCCTGACGGAAACCGGCTACCGCCATTTCTAGGGACGCCGATACCAGCACCGCGGATGCTGTCGGCGCAATCCTCTCCGTCCTTCCAATCCTGATTGGTGGCGCTCGATTACAAAGAGCATTTTTCGACCAAATAGGGTCGGAAAATGCTCTAATCGTTCGTTCTCGAGCAAATACGTCGTCGCGGATCGATTCGATCCGCTCAGGATTTGCTCAAAGTCACGAATTCGGATGATTTGGGTTTGGATCAAGGCCGGTATTCAAATGCTCCGATGTCGGCGCCGGCGCCCTGGGGCCGGACGAAGCCATCGTAATCGTTCGACACTTTGCTCCCCATGCCCACCGCTTGGTCGATTACGGCAAGAGCCGTGGCTCTCAGTCGAAAATCTCGAGCCGAGGGGTTTCGAAAGACCTGATCCGCCAAGTTCGGTTCGAGGAAGTAGTTTCCCTTTATCGTGCCTTCCCACTCGGTCATGGCCCGGATGGGTCCGTCCAGGATGTTGTTCGTTACATCGACCTGATTTTGGCTTTCGGGATACCGTCCGTCTTGGGCGATCCGAATGGCCTCCCCGTTGCGGAAGAGCGTGTTGTGGGTGACCGTGCCGCCAGTCGCATTGACGATCGCGATG
Source organism: uncultured Rhodospirillaceae bacterium (assembly GCA_913045505.1). Taxonomy (GTDB): domain Bacteria; phylum Pseudomonadota; class Alphaproteobacteria; order UBA7887; family UBA7887; genus CAJWQN01. Next base: position 3,270 of record CAJWQN010000203.1, read on the forward strand.
CCGATTTCATCTGAATCGTAAATCAAGTTATTGCGAACAATGCCCCCTCGGTGCTCTGGGCTCGCCAGCCCTTCGCCGCCAAGGACGATGCCGATGTGGCATCGCGCGATTCGATTTCGCTCGATCAAGGTATTTTGGCTTGTGCTTTTCATCTGAATGCAGGCGCCCCGGTCGTAATGGGAATAGGGCTCGGAGGTCGGTTCGCGAATGTCATGCAGGTAATTGCCGGCAATCAGGAAATCATCACAAAAATTGCAGTCTATGCCCTGGAAATTACCTCCCGGAGGATGGCGGGTGTGAAAAATCTCATTGTTGGTGATGGTAATTTGGCGGGGCCGACCCTTGCCGCCCGAGCCCTTGAGTTCGGCGTGGCTATTGAGAGGCCCGCGACCATGATTGTCATAAATCCGGCTGCCGTCGATGACGATGTCGTGGGCGCCGCTGTCAAAAAAGGCGCCGTGATAGCCGCCGCCGGTGATATCGAGCGCCTTGATCTGGACATGTGCCGAGGCGCTGAACTTGACGGTGATGTCGGCACCGGCGCCGTCGATCACCACGGTGCCCAAACCGTCACGCGCGGTCATGATTATGGGCGCCAATTTTGTTCCGGAATTTCGCCCGGTGAACCGGAGCTTCGAGCGGTATCGTCCTGGCGCGATCAAGATCATGTCGCCTGGCTGGGCGGCGCGGACAGCATCGTCCAACTGCGCCGCGCTGGTCACCGGCACGCGACGCAAGACATCGGCCGCTGCCGCCGGGTCACTCGTAAACACCGCAAGGAGGGCCGCGGCCAGGGGCCCTCTTGGCCCTCGCGAAATCTCAACCGACATTTCCCAGACAGGCTCCAGGTTCGCGGAAATCATATCCCCTGTACCGTAATTGAGCCGACGTTCCGAGCGTTGTTTCAGCGGACCTTCAACCTGAGGCACGACCGATCCTCCGCCACGGTGGTCATCCTGGGGCGGGATTGGGTAGAGTGGCGCCGTTCGCGTCCGGGAGTGGCGCCGGGCTTTGGGAGGCCAGCCTGTCGGACTGGCGCCGGGAAGGAAGAGTGCCCATGACCGCCATCGAGACCGTTTGGCAGGACTATGACGTGATCGTTGTCGGCTCGGGGGGGGGGCCGGGAGCGCGGCGGCCAATGCTGCGGCCGGGGCCGGGGCGCGGGTCCTGGTCGTGTCCAAGGACCCGATCGGCTGCTCGGACACCAAGATTTCAGAGGGCGTGGTGGCGGTGCGCGCCAGCGTCGAGGACGAGGACACGGCCGCGGTGCTGTCGGAAAACCTGTGCGTCGCCGGCGATGATTTGCCGGACCCCGAGATCACGGAGGCCTTCGCCGAGGACACCCGGCCGGCCTACGATTGGCTGCGCCGCCATGGCTTGCGCCCGTCGGTGGACGAGGCCAAGGGAAAGCCGGAGGCGATCCCCCTGCCGCTGGGCGGCCACACCCACGCCCGCTCGATCGGCCATCCCCACGGCGGCATCGCGATCGGCCACGCGGCGTGGAACGCGGTGGTCCAGGGCGCCGGGATCGATTACCTGGAAGACGCCTGGTTTCTGGACGTGGTCACCACCCACACCGATTCCGGCCCGGTGGTGGCGGGCGGCGTGGTCTACGACGCTGCCGGCGGTCGATTCATCGCGATACGGGCGCCGGCGGTGATCGTCGCTTCCGGCGGGCTGAACACGCTCTATTTTCCGAGAACCGACGCCATGCGCGGCAACACCGGCGATTCCTATGCCCTCGCCGCCCGCGCCGGGGCCGATCTGGTCGATATGGAGCAGGTCCAGTTCTTGCCCTTCTGCATCACCCATCCGCCGGCTTATGAGGGGCTTCTGGCCGGCGAGCCGGGCACGGCCGGGTTCCTCGGCGTGCTTCGCGATGCCGACGGCAAGGTGATCCTGGACGGGGTCATGCTGCGCACCCGCGCCGAATGCTCGGCGGCCATCGTCCACGCCGTGGCCGAAGGGCGCGGCACGGCGCGCGGCGGCTGCTACCTGGACCTCACCGACAACGTCCGCGCGCCCCGCTCCGGGCCCTATTTCGAGAAATTTCTGCACAACACCTTGCCCCGGATCATGGTCACGGTCCGCCAGGCCATGGGCCGCAAGGCCGCGAAATGCCAGGAGCCGTGGGAAGTCCGCCCGGGCGCCCATTACTGCATGGGCGGGATTCGGGTGGACGCGAACGGTGCCGCGGCGGGCGAGGATGAGACCCGAACGGTGCACGGCCTGTTCGCCGCCGGCCAGGCCATGGGCGGGGTGTTCGGATCGAACCGCCTGGGCTCGACCTCGCTGGCGGAAGGGGCGATTTTCGGCGCCCGGTCCGGGCGGGCGGCGGCGGCCCTGGCGCGACCGGGCGCGCCGGGCGCGTCAGAAGTGGCGGACGACGCCCTTGCCGAGGCCTTGGTGCCCTATCGAGCGTTGCTCGGACGGCCCGGCGGCGCCGAGCCAGAAATCGGCTCGGCCCTCGTCCGGCGGCTCCAGGCCGCGGGCTGGGGCCA
>CAJWQN010000204.1 GCA_913045505.1 uncultured Rhodospirillaceae bacterium
CGGCAGGCATTGCCAGCACCGCCCAGGTCAACGGAATCAAGCCCAACACAAGCGGATATTTCATTGCCGATCCCCAATCTATAGGCTGCGCGGCGAAGTCCGCTTCCAGCCCGCCGCTCCAGGTGTCTATACTAGCGCATCCGGCATGGCCGAACAGATGACGACCGATGTTGCAGAAGATCGATTTCAGCCGGATCAGCTTCCTGGTCGTTGACGACAACCAGCTTTCGTCCGAAGTGCTGCGCGACATTTTGACGACGCTCGGCGCCGACAAAATTCGCCGCTGTCCCGACTCCGACGCGGCGATCGACATCCTGGGCCAAGGCGATATCGATGTCCTGATCGCCGAATGGAACATCGGCCCACTGAACGGCCTGGAGCTGATCGAATGGGTTCGCCATTCGGTCGATTCTCCCAATAGAATGCTCCCCGTAATCATGGTCACGGCGAACTCGGCGCAGGAATATGTCATCCGCGCCCGCGACCAGGGCGTGACCGAATTCCTGGCCAAGCCCTACAGCGGCGAGCAGATTTTCGGGCGCCTGGTTTCGGTGATCGCCAGGCCGCGGCAGTTCGTCAATGCCGACGGCTATTTCGGCCCGGATCGGCGCCGTCGTCAGTTGCGCCATGACGGCCCCGATCGGCGCCGCAAGGCAAGCTGAACGAGCGCATTGGCGATGGCAGAAAAACGCAAGGCACAGATCATCCCGGCGTCGGCGGAGTTACGCCAGAAGGCGGTGAATTTCCGGCGCGGTATCGGGATGAAGCTGAGCAAGAAGGACATCCGCCGCATCGAGCAGACGATCGAGAAGTCTTCCGACAAGTTCGCCACCCAGGCGTTGACCACATTGCGTCTGCTTCGCCAGAATATCGCCGCCGCCGACGCCGAGGCGCGCGACCGTCCCGGATTCATCGATCTGACCCGTCGGGCGGCCCTCGACATGAAGGGCCTGGGCGGGACCTTCGGTTATCCGCTGTTGTCCTCGGTCGCGGATTCGCTACACGATTACACGCGCGAACGGGTCGGGGCGAATGACGTGCAGATGGCGATCATTCGCCTTCATATCGATATGCTTTATCTGGTGGTGCACGGAAAGATCGTCGGCGACGGCGGCGCGCGGGAAGCGGAACTGGTGGAAGCGTTTCGGGCGGCGACCCGAAAATTCGCCTGACCGGGGCCAAGGAGCAGGTGCATGATCGAACCCCAGGCGGTGAACGAGGTGGCCCGGCCGATCACCCATGCACCGCCGCGAACCTGTTTCGATCGGTTCGAGAACGGCCGCTACGTCTCGCTCACCGTCGCCAACCGGGGAAGCCCAACCTTGCGGTCGACGCCGGCGCCGACCGCTCAGCCCCCCTCGCCGGCGAAAATCGATGGGAACGGCTGGTCGATAAGGGCGTGGAACACACGTTCGGCCTGGTAGGCCAGATCCCGGTTTTCGTAGCTGCCGAGCGGATGGTCGGCGATCGCCTCGGCGGCGGCCAGCCGCCAGCGGTCGGCCTCCGGGTCCCGGGGCAGGACCACCAGACCGGCGTCGGCCATGGCCACCAGCGCCGCGTCGACTCGGCTGAGATACATTTCCCAGCGCGGCACCCAACGGGCGCCGTCCTGACCCTCGTGGTAGAGCGTGGTCTGGTCGGGGCTGTCCCAACCGTCGCGGGTGCACATCGCCCGCGCCAGCCGTTCCCTGAAATCCGCCATGTGGGCTCCTGGTCCTGGCGCCGCCGGCGCGTGGTGCGCGACCACGGAACCGCCGGGCTCCGTCATTGCCCGCCGCGACGCCGTGGCGCGACACAAATCTTGGGGACCGGTGCGGGCAAAGTCAATCGGGTGGGGCCCGGCCGGGCCGGCGCACGACCGCCAGGATCATGACCGGCGCGCCGACCGCGCGCGCCGTGGCGCTGGCCTTGCTGGAACAGGTTCTGAGGCGGCGCCGCACCCTCGAGGACGCCCTGGCCGGGACTCCGGATATCGACGCGCTGTCGGGCCGGGACCGGGCGTTCGCGCGGCTTCTGGTGACCACCGTTCTGCGCCGATGCGGCCAGATCGACGATCTGATCGGCCGTTGCCTGGAACGGCCTCTGGCCGCCGGGGCTTGGCGTGCCAAGGATATCCTCAGGCTCGGCGCGGCCCAATTGTTGTTCCTGCACACCGCCCACCACGCCGCGGTCGATACCGCCGTGGACCTGGCCCGCCACCGTGGCGCTCATGCCCATCTCCGGCTGATCAACGCCGTCCTCAGACGTCTGGCCCGTGACGGCTGCGGGTGGCGGGATGGCCAGGATTCGGCGCGGCTCAACACCCCGGACTGGCTGTGGCGATCCTGGATCGAGGCCTATGGCGAGGCCACCGCGCGCGCGATCGCCGAAGTCCATTCGAGCGAGCCGCCGCTCGACATCACCGCCAAGGGCGACGAGCGCGCCTGCGCCGCTTTGCTGGACGCGGAGCTGCTGCCGACCGGCTCGCTGCGCCGCCCCGCCGGCGGTCTGATTTCGGAATTGCCGGGCTTCGCGGACGGCGCCTGGTGGGTCCAGGACGCCGCCGCCGCGATGCCGGCGCGGCTGCTCGGTGACGTCGCCGGTCAGCAGGTGGTCGAGCTGTGCGCGGCACCGGGTGGCAAGACCGCCCAACTCGCCGCCGCCGGCGCCCGTGTGACCGCGCTCGACCGTTCCGAGGCCCGGCTTCGAAAGACGCGGGATAATCTGGACCGCCTCGGGCTCGAAGCCGATTTCGTGACCGCCGACGCCTGCGAATGGCGGCCCGATCCGCCGGTCGAGAAGGTGTTGCTGGACGCGCCCTGCAGCGCCACTGGCACCATTCGCCGCCATCCGGACGTGGTCCATCTGAAGTCTCCGGCCGATGTCCCGCGCCTGGCCGACCTGCAGGACCGGCTGCTCGCGGCCGCCGTCGCCATGCTCGCTCCGGGCGGGGTGCTGGTCTACGCGACCTGTTCGCTGCAGCCGGAAGAAGGACCCCGGCGGATTGCCGCAGTCTTGGCCCGGAACCCGCGACTGGTCAGGATTCCGATCGCGGCCGATGAGGTCGGTGGCGATGGCGCGGTGATCACGGACGACGGCGATTTGCGTACCCTTCCCTGCCATTTCGCCGCCTTGGGCGGGCTCGACGGCTTCTATGCGGCGCGCTTGAAGCGATTGGGCGAAGCTGGTAGTTGATTCCCATGAATGAGCCGGTGCGGATCGCTCCGTCTATCCTGGCCGCCGATTTCGCGTGTCTGGGGGCGGAGGTTCGCGCCATGACCGATGCCGGCGCGGACGCCATCCATGTCGACGTCATGGACGGCCATTTCGTGCCCAATATCACCATAGGTCCGGACGTGGTCCGCGCCCTGCGCGATCACAGCGATCTGCCGCTCGACGTTCATCTGATGATCGCGCCGGTCGATTCTTTCGTCGCCGCCTTCGCCGAGGCGGGCGCCGACATCATCACGGTCCATGCCGAGGCCGGCCCCCATCTCAACCGCACCCTCCAGGTCGTCAAGTCTTGCGGCAAGCTGGCCGGCGTGTCGCTCAATCCGGGAACGCCGACGCAAGTGCTCGAACCGGTGATCGAGGATATCGACCTGATTCTGGTGATGTCGGTCAATCCAGGATTCGGCGGCCAATCCTTTCTGATGAGCCAGATCGAAAAGCTGCGCGTCCTCCGCGGCGTCATCGACCGATCCGGCCGGGCCATTGATTTGGAAGTCGATGGCGGCATCAATTTCGACACCGCGCCCGCCGTGATCGACGCCGGCGCGACCATGCTGGTGGCGGGAACGGCCGCCTTCGCCGGCGGCGCCGGCTCCTATGCCGACAATATCCGGCGCCTGCGCGGCGATGTGCGCGGCTGAATCGGTGATGTCCGACCCCTCCGGCCATGGCATGGCGTTGCGCGCCGCCGACGGATTGTCGGGGGAGCCCGAGCCGGGCAAGGTGGTGACGGCACGGCCACACGGGCTGATCGAAGGCCTGCGGAACGCCTATTACGCGAGCGCGGTCTATCCGCTGACCCTGACCGGGCCGGCGCCGACCGGCTTGGCGGTCACGCCCGAGGACCCATGGCCCGGCGACCCGGTGCTCGCCGACGCGCTGTTTCAGGGCCGCTACCGTTTTGCCGGCCATGAGGTTACCGCGCCGAGTCGGCCGATCTGGCTCCCCCTCGGTGCGTCGGAAGCCTGGATCGAGGAGATGCATGGCTTCGAATGGCTGCGCAACTTGAAGGCCAACGGCGGCGAGGCGGCGCGGCGCCAGGCGCGCGGTCTGATCATGGACTGGTGTCGAGAGTTCGGCGCCTGGCGGCCGATCGTCTGGCGCGCCGACATTCTGGGACGCCGGCTCGCGGCCTGGCTGGTGAATGCCAGTTTTCTGCTCCGCGGCGCCGAGCAGGATTTCACCGGCGGCTATTACGACAGCCTGGCCCGACAGGCCCGCCATCTGACCCGCGCCGCCGGGCGCGAAGTCGTCGGCGGGCGCCGATTGAGCGCCATTCGCGGGCTCCTGTTCGCGGCCCTATGCCTGGATTGGGGCGAGCGCCGCCGGGTCCAATTGCTGCGCCTGCTGGTTCATGAGATCGCCGCCCAGGTGCTGAGCGACGGTGGCCATATCGAGCGCTCGCCGAGCGTTTTGAGACGCGCCCTTGGCGATCTGGCGGAACTGCGCGGGTTGTTGGTCGCCGCCAAGCAAACCCCACCGGAGGAATTGATTCAGGCTCTCGACCGCCTGGCCCCGATGTTGCGGGCCTTGCGTCACGGCGATGGTGGCTTGGCCTGCTTCAATGATTCGTTCGAGGATGACCCGGCGCTGATCGACGTGACGCTGACGATCGCGGACGCCAGGGGCAAGGCGCTGGCCAACGCGCCCCATGCCGGTTTCCAGCGCCTCCAGGCCCGGCGCACCCTGGTCCTGGTCGATGCCGGTCCGCCATCGGCGCTGGCCGAGCATGTACAAGCGGGGACCTTGAGCTTCGAGATGAGCGTCGCCAAGGAACGCCTGATCGTCAATTGCGGGCCCCATTGGGGACGCGGCCCGGAATGGGCGACGGCGTTGCGCAGCACCGGCGCCCACTCGACGCTCACCGTCGATGACACCAACTCGACCGAGTTCGTGCATCGCGGCCTGGGCCGCCGGCCGCGAACCGTGACCTGTACCCGCATGGAACAGGACGGAACGATCTGGATCGACCTCGGCCATGACGGCTATGCCGCCAATTTCGGGCTCATCCATCGGCGCCGGCTGTACCTGAACGCCGACGGCGACGACCTTCGCGGCGAGGACAGCCTCGAGGGCGCGCCGGACAGCAAGACCAGGGACCGGTGGCCGCAGCCGTTCGCGGTTCGGTTTCACCTGCACCCGAGCGTGCAGGCATCCCTGGTCCGCAACGGCCAGGCCGTGTTGATGCGCCTGCCGAGCGGGATCGGCTGGCAGTTCCGCGCCTCGGGCGGCAGCATCGCGGTGCATCCGAGCATTTATTTCGGCGCCGACGGCGAGCGCCGGCGCAGCGAACAGGTGGTGGTGTCGGGCATGGCGCCACCCGACGGCGCCCAGGTCAAATGGGCGTTGCGCCGAGTCTCGCGGCGCTGATCGCGACGCCGGCGGCGGGCGCGGCCAGGGCTCCTCGGCGTCGATGCCGGCGCTCGCCGCGGCCGCTTCGGTGCCGGCGGGCAGGCCGCGTCCGTCGGCCATGACGTCGATGTCCACCGCCGCGATCTCGGCGGCACTCGGCGCGGTCCCGGATCCGTATTACCAAATTGCGATGGGCAAGACTC
>CAJWQN010000205.1 GCA_913045505.1 uncultured Rhodospirillaceae bacterium
CGCCGCTTCCAGGCGGGCGAGCAGGGCCTGCTTGAGGTCCATCCGTTCCGGGACCGCTTCGATGACCAGATCGGGGGGCGCCTCGGGCAACGCCGCGGTCGCGGACACACCGTCCGGGAGGTCGCCGATCGCGGCCGGATCGCGGCTCAGGACCGTGGTCGCGAACCCGGCCCGGCCAAACGAAAGCGCTATCCCGCGCCCCATCGATCCGTATCCCACCACCATCACCCGGTTGACGGCCTCGCTCATCGTGCTCTTCCTTGCTTGCTCGTTCGAACGCCGCAGTATCATCCGCCGGTCCGGAGGATGGCAATGGACAGCCTCCTCGCCGCCCCGAAACGCCCAAGCGCGCCCTTTCGAAATCGTTGCCGCCTGCCTATTGTGCCCCCCGATCGAGGACACAGGCACGACGAAGGAGATCATGGTGACCGACGAGCCCTTGAACGAATCCGAACTGGCGGCACTCAGAGCGCTGGACACGCCGACGGTGTGCAACGCCATCGAGGTCGGCGCGCCCGAGAGGCGCGGCTTCGGCTTCACCAGCCGCAGCCTGCATTGCATGCGCCCGGAATTGCCGCCGATGGTCGGCTACGCGCGCACGGTCATGGTTCGCGCGTTTCGGCCGACCGCGACTCCCGCCGCCGATCAGGTGGCGCGGCGATTCGCCTATCTGGAATATGTCGCCGACGGGGCCGGGCCGACGATCAGCGTGGTTCAGGATCTTGACGACGCCCAAGCCGGATTCGGCGCGTTCTGGGGCGAGGTCAACTCCAACATGCACTGGGCGCTGGGCTGCATCGGAACCGTCACCAACGGTTCGATCCGCGACATCGACGATCTGGCCGAAGGATTTCAGGGTTTGGCCGGTGCACTGACCCCGAGCCACGGCCATATGCACGTGGTCGATTTCGGGACCGAGGTCAACGTCGCCGGCATGGTCGTCGGCACCGGCGACCTGGTCCACGCCGACCGTCACGGCGCGGTGGTGATCCCCCATGAGCTGGCACGCGGCATTCCCGCGGCGGCCGATCTGGTGTCCCGGCGCGAGGCGGTGATTCTGGCCGCCGCCAAGACTCCCGGCGCCACCGTCGAAACCATCAAGCAAGCCATGGCCGAGGCCGCCGCCGTCACCTCCTGAACCCATGACGCCCGCACCCAACGGCGCGGTCAGGCGTCGAAGGCCGAGCGGTGATCGCGGGCGTAATCGACCATGCCGTCCGCCGGCAGCGGCCGGCTGTAGAGAAATCCCTGGACTTCGTCGCAGCCGTGTCCGTTCAGAAAATCGAGCTGCTGGCGAGTCTCGACGCCCTCGGCGACGACAGCGATGCCAAGGCTGTGGCCGAGATTGATGATCGCCCGCGCGATCACCGCGTCGTCGGGATTGGAGCTGACCTCGTTGACGAAGGTTTGATCGATCTTGAGCTTGGCGACCGGGAACTGCCTGAGATAGCTGAGCGAGGAATAGCCGGTTCCGAAATCGTCGATCGAAATACGCAGGCCGAGCTCGACCAGTTGACGAAGCGTTTCGATGGCGGCCTCGGTGTCGTGCATCAAGACGCTTTCGGTGATTTCCAGCTCGATCATCTCCGGGCTGACGTCCGCCCACCGTAAGGTCGCCACGACCTTTTCGACCAGGCCCCGGTCCTTGAATTGCGCGGCCGAAAGATTGATCGCGACCGGCAAGTTGAGGGCTCGGGTTCGCCGCCACTCACTCAATTGGCCGCAGACCTCGCGGAACACCCATTCCCCGATCGGCAGGATCAGGCCGGTTTCCTCCGCCACCGCGATGAATTCGCCGGGCAAGATGTACCCCTTGTCGGGGTGGCGCCAACGCAACAATGCCTCCAGACCGATGATCGCGCCGGTGGTCGCGTTGATCTTGGGCTGGTAGTGGATCGCGAATTCGTCGTTGCCCAGGGCGCGACGCAAACCGTTGATCAGGTCCATCCGGTTTTCGGCTTGGGCGCGCATCTCGGGCGAATAGAACTCGAACGTGCCGCGGCCCAGGGCCTTGGCCCGTTGCAGCGCCATCCCGGCATGGCGCAGCAAATGATCGGCGTCGTCATGATCGTCCGGACGAATCGTGATCCCGATGCTGACCGCCGTGTGAATCGTATGGCCCTCGATCGTGATCGGTTGGGCGATTCGGTCGATCATGCGTTGGGCCAGCAGGGCGGCGTCGTTGGGCGCGGTGAGGTGACTTTGGATGACACCGAATTCGTCGCCGCCCAGCCGCGAGACGATGTCGCCGCCGCGGACGCAGTCGCACAACCGCTCGGCCACCACTTCCAGCAGTTCGTCGCCGGCACCATGGCCGAGGGTCTCGTTGATCGATCTGAAGTGATCCAGATCAAGCATCATCAACGCCACCGCTTCGCCGCCGCGTCGGCTCTGGGCGAGGGCGACATCGAAGTGATCCCGGAAATGGACCCGATTGGGCAGATCGGTCAGCGAATCGTGGCGGGCCAGAAATTGGAGACGTTGCTCGGTATCCTTCCGCCAGGTGATATCGGAGACCGTGCCTTCGTAATAGAGCACGCGGTCGTGGTCGTCGTGCACCGCATAGGCGTTTTCCGACAGCCAGATGATCGTTCCGTCGCGCCGGCGGGCCCGATACTCGAACTCCACCACCTGGCCTTTGTCCCGCATCAGGGTGGCGAAAGTTTGCCGCCGGTCCGGATCGACGAAAAGCTGGGTTGCCGGATCGGTCAGCTCGTCGATCAAATGCGCCGGATTGTCGTATCCCAGAATTCGGGCCAGGGCGGGATTGGCGTTGATCAGCCAACCGTCGGGAGTGCTTTGGAATATCCCTTCCGAGGCGGTGTCGTGAAGGCGCCGATATCGGCGCTCGGCGTCGCGCAAGGCCTTTTCGGCGCGCCGGCGGGAGATCAGGTCGATGACGATGCCGACAATCTGGCGGACCTCGCCCTCGGCGTCGGTCAGCGGCGCCAGGGTGACCAGCAAATGACACCGGCCACCGGGCAGGAGCAGGTCTTCCTCGAAGCCGGCCCGCTTTTTTTCGGCGCGGCAGCGGTTGAAGGCGGCCAAGACTTGCGGCGCGGCACGCTCACGGGGGACCGTCTCGACCGCTTGGCCGGCGATGTCGGCGCCAGTGATATCCAGGTGCCGTTCCAGCCAGCGATTGGTCGCGCGATAACGGTAGTCGTCCGCCCCCCCCACATCGACAAGAAAAGAGCCGACCGGCAAGTCGCCGAATATGTCGTCGAATTTTGCCTTGCTCAGGCGAAGATCGAAGTTCCCTATCGGATCGTCTTTTTTCATTTCCCCCCTTCTGAACGCCCTGTAATTGACGCTCCTGCCGAGACTTCAGAGTCTCATGATTCCCGATACTTATATGTGAATCTTGTGACTGAACCCTAGTTAGACCACCAGAGCTTTCTGAATCATTAACGAATCACGATTTAGCATCCGCATCGTGATCGCCGCGCAACAATCCGCGGCCGCCGCCGTTGACAGAGCCCGGAGCGGTAATTATGCCGGGGGGGGCCATCGTCAGGCTCGCGGTCGGCCACGGACAGGGGCAGGGGCGGCGATCCCCGGTACCGCAGAGGGGAGACTTGCCACCATGCTCAAAGTCGGTTTCAAGAAATTGCTGGTCGATCCGGACAGCGCGGTGGTCCGGTTGACAGCGGGTCCTGACCAAGTTCCGGGCATGAGGGGGAGTTTCGAGGATTGACGGCGGCGAATGCGGCGATCCACTACCAGCCGGACGCATTCGATACCTCGCGCGCCAAACTGATGGGCCGGCAGGCCGCGGGCGAAGGCTTCCTGAACGCCTTCGTCCGCCATGGCGGCGTCGATCGCTTCTACTGCTGCGCCCCCCGGCAGGAGATCCTCGATGAATTCGAGGCGCGGGTCGCGGCGAGCGCCGGCGCGGCGCGGCCGTGTGCCTGGGTGCCGGTCCATGACTTGCAGGGTTTGTCGAACATCGGCTGCTTGTATCGGCCGGACCCGGGCGTTGCCGAGTTGTCGTGGCATCGGCGTTTCTTGAGCAACCGCGCCTACAGCCTGTGCGGTGTCACCCACACCACCGCCAGCGCCAATGTGATGGATGCGATCGGGGCGTTGGTGTTGGCGCCGCTTCAGTCCTGGGACGCGGTGATCTGCACTTCCTCGGTGGTCCGGACGACCTTGAGCCATGTGATCGAGCGCTGGAGTGCCTATCTGGATTCGCGCGTGGGCGGGCGCCCGAAAATGGCCGTGCAAATGCCGGTGATTCCTCTGGGGGTCGATTGCGCCGCCTATGCATCCTCTCCGGAAGCGACCGCGGCGCGCGCCGAAATTCGACAACGCCACGGGATTGGCGACGACGATGTCGTGGCACTGTTTTTTGGCCGGCTGAGTTTTCATGCCAAGGCCCATCCGTTGCCCATGATGCTCGGTCTCGAACAAGCGGCGCAGCGCACCGGCAAGCGGGTTCATCTGATCCAGGCTGGATGGTTCCCCAACGACAGCATCCGGGACGCCTTCGCGGCCGGCGCCCGGTCATTTTGTCCGTCGGTCAACCAAATCCACATGGACGGCCGCGACCGGTCGGTGCGTGTCGATGCCTGGCGGGCGGCCGATTTGTTCACCTCGCTCTCGGACAACGTTCAGGAGACCTTCGGGCTGGTGCCGATCGAGGCCATGGCCGCCGGCCTGCCGGTGGTGGTCACGGACTGGGATGGCTACCGCGACACGATCCGCCCCGGGGTCGATGGTTTTTGCATCCCGACCCGCTTGCCGATGGCGGGGCTGGGTGGCGACCTGGCGTGGCGGTTTCATGCCGAGATCGACAATTACGACCGCTATATCGGCCAAGTCAGCCAGACCACCAGTGTCGATATTCAGGCTTCCGCGGAGGCCTATACGGCGCTGGTCGGGCGGCCCGATTTGCGCCGGCGGATGGGCGAAGCCGGGCGCGCGCGGGCGCGTGAGGTATTCGACTGGCAAGTGGTGATCAAGGCCTATCAGGAGTTGTGGGCCGAACTGGCTCGGCGGCGCCAGGCGGATTCGGAAATCGCGCCCCGTGTCGCCGATCAGCCGGCCCATCCGCTCCGCGACGATCCCTATGCGGTGTTCGCCAGCTATCCGACCGCCACCATCGGGCTCGACGATCCTGTCGCGCTGGCGCCGGGCGCGGACGCCGCCGCGCTGGCGCGGGTTCGCCGTCACGATCTCAATACCTTCGCCAGCCGGGTTCTGGCCGGTGCCGGAGACTGCCAGGCGCTGCTCCATCATCTCGAGACTCGCGGCCAGTGCACGGTCGGCAGCCTGATCGCCAGTTTTCCGCCGCCCAAACGCGGGATCGTCCACCGCACCATCGGCTGGCTGGCCAAGGTCGGGCTGGTTCATCTGCCGGGGCGCTGACGGCCCGGTCAGGCCGGCCCTCTGGCGCGCACTCCCATGTCGTCCAAGACCGTCGCGACGGCCGCCAGCGCGGCATCGATTTCCGCCGCCCCGATGGCGCCGATGCAACCGATTCGAAAACTGTCGGCATCGGTCAACTTGCCGGGGTAGATGACGATTCCGCGCTCGTGAAGCGCCTGATAGAACCGGCCGAATTCGAACCGGGGGTCGCCCGGGATGGCGAAAGTGACGATTATCGGCGCCTGGTCGGCATCGGCCAGCAGGGTTTCAAATCCGAGCCCGCGCATGCCGGCGACCAGGCGCGTGCAATTATCGGTATAGCGGGCGTGGCGGGCTGCGACGCCGCCCTCCACCT
>CAJWQN010000206.1 GCA_913045505.1 uncultured Rhodospirillaceae bacterium
CAGGCTGCGCTGGGCCAACTCGTCCTGCTGGGCGGCGGCCAGATCGAACCACAAATGGGCCTGGACGTAATCCTTCTCCAAGCCGGCGCCGTTGCCATAGAGGGCGCCGAGATTGCGTTGGCCGACTCCGTCCCCCTGCTCGGCGGCCATCCGGTACCATTTGGCGGCCTCGAGAAAGTCCTGCGCGATGCCCTCGCCCCGGTCGTACATCGCGCCGAGGTTGTTTTGAGCGCGGGCGCTTCCCTGTTCGGCCGCGAGCCGATAGAGGCGAACCGCTTCGGCGGAATCCTGGGGCACGCCGCGTCCGTTCTTGTACATCAGACCGAGATTGGTCTGCGCGCGGGCATTGCCTTGCTCGGCCGCCAGCCGGTACCAGCGCACCGCCTCGGCCTCGTCGCGCCCGACCCCGGTGCCGTTGTCATACAGGAAACCGAGCCCGGCCTGGGCCGCGCCATCGCCCTGTTCGGCCAGAGGCCGCCATTCTCGGTAGGCGGCCTCGAAGTCGCCCTCGTTGAACGCGGCGACGCCGTCGTCGAAATCGGCCAACGCCGGCGGGGCCAAGCCAAACGCAAGAACCGCGGCGGTAAGGATGCGTTTCATAACAGTCTCCCAAACGAGGATCGGCCGGTCATCACTGATCCGGCAAGCCCCAGGAATTTGCCATCCCGGCGGTGGTCCTGACAACCGACTCAGCCGGGGCCGGCCCGGCGGGTAGACTTGGGCCGATAATCCCGCCATTGTGCGGCCCCGTTGACAGCCGGGCCGCGATGGCAAGCTCGCGGACGCCATTCGGGAAAGGCCGTCGATGAGTCGAGACAAGGACAAAATCGATCGGCTGCTGGCGCTGGCCTCGGATCCGGCGCCCGGTAGCCGGGCGGTCGTGTTCCAATCGATGTACGAGCTCCTGCTCGACCCGGACCAGACGCAAAGCGAGGATGAGCGGCGCTTGGCCGGCGAAATCCTGATCCGACTGATCGGCGAGGTCGAGACCAAGCTGCGCCAGGCGCTGGCGGCGGGACTCGCGCGCCGCGACGACGTGCCGCGCGACCTGGTCAAGACTCTTGCCTTCGACGACATCGAAGTGGCCGCTCCGGTGTTGCTCAATAGCCCCAAATTGGCGGATACGGATCTGATTGAAATCATTCACGGCAAGGCTCGGGAGCATCATCTGTCGATCGCCCGGCGCGCCACGGTCGCTCCAGAGGTGTCCCAGGCCCTGATAGACACCGCGGATACCGCGGTCGTCGAGGCCTTGCTGGGCAATACCGGCGCCATGCTCGGCCGCGAGGCACTGGAATTCCTGATCCAGGAATCACGATGGCAGCACAACTATCAGGAGCCTCTGGTCCGGCGTGCCGATCTGCCGAAAGCGCTGGCGGCGCGGCTCTATTGTTGGGTCGCGGCGCCATTACGCGAGCATCTGAGCGCGCGTTACGACATCGACCCCGAACTGATCGACACCCAGTTCGCCAAGGTTATCGCCGACGAGATGGCCCAATTGGCCCGCCAGCGCGATCTTCCCAGCAAGAGCCAGGCCCTGATCGACAAGCTGGCGCAACGCGGCGAATTGACCGTCGGGTTCCTGATCAACGCCCTCGGCATCGGTGAAACCGGGTTGTTCGAGGATGGCCTGATTGCTCTTTCGGGCCTGCGCCGCGAACTGGTGCGCCGCGTGATTCATGACCCCAAGGGTGACGGCCTGGCGGTGGTCGCGCGTTCGGTGGGCGCGGGCCTGGAGGAATTCACCGAATTGTTCGCCGTGACCCGCCATGGCGCGGGCGCACCGACCGCGGCGGCGGAGCAGGGCCGCGCCGCCGCCGATCTCTATGGCCGCATCACCCCCGGTTTAGCCCGGCGGGTGATCACTCTCTGGCGCCAGGATCTCGACTACGTTCTGGCCCTTCGGGTTGCCGCCAAGGAGACCTGACGGCGCGCGACAAGGGATCGGCGGGCGGGAATTTCAGCCGTGACCTGGCCCTTGCGCCGGTTCGAATGGCCACTCGGCGATTTCGGTGAGCGAGCGGTGGCAACCCTCGCCTAATACCAACCGGCATTGAGTGAAACTCATTGCCGGTTGGCAAGCGCGACGGCGCGCCCGAGCTTATGCGAGGAAAGCCTGCGTGGCGCCTGAACGCACTACCAATTGCGATGAGTCTTGCCCATCGCAATTTGGTATAAGCCGCTGGCCGTGTTGATCCGGCAAACGCCGATGCCGGGGGTGATCAGGCTCATGGGTTGAGCGGCGCGAGTTCGCCCTTGCGCCAGGCGCGGATATAGGCGCGGCAATGTTCGTCGCGGCCCATGAGCGCGTCCTCGGCGAGCTTGAATGACGGGTGCGCGGAATCGACGGCCAAGATGTCGGCCGGCGCCCCGGCGACCGGATCGATGATGCCGCTGTCGGCGCCGGCGTCGACCGCGAGATTCAGGAACACATCGTTGATGATTTTCCGGCCTGGAACGCCGAACGAGACGTTGCTCATACCGCCGGTGATGTGAATCTCGGTGCCCAGCGCGGCGCGCAGCGCCCGAATCGCGTCCAGGCAGTGGGTGCCGAACGCTCCGTCCACCGATATCGGGAAGACCAGCGGATCGATGAAAATGTCGCCGGTGGCGACCCCCTTCGCGGTGGCTGCCTCGACAATGCGCGTTGCATTGGTAACGCGTTCGTCGGGGCCGTCCGGCATTCCCGTGGCGCCCGCCGCGGTGACCACCAGCCGGGCGCCGTGGGCGACGGCCAGATCGATCCCGTCGGGGCGCTCCAGGGACGCGGAATTCAGCATCGGGCGCGCGCCATCGGATTCGCAGACCTCGAGGCCGGCGTCGATCACTTCAAGATTCGAGGAATCGACGGACACCGGCAAATCGGTCATCCCCTGCACCGTTCGCACCAGCCAAGCCATCGCCGCTTTCTGATCGGCAAGCTTCCAGGAAATTTCATCGACGTTGAGATCGAGATAATGGGCCCCGGCCCGTTCCTGGCGGGCCACGAGGTAGCGGAGATAGGCAAGCCCTTCCTCGGCCGCGGCGCCATCGCCGGACATCGCCGCCTGAACCGCGACCATGACGTGCTTGACGCGTCCCTCCTGATATTCCTGCCCCTCCTTGGCGCGGTCCGGAATCGCCAGCAAGCGATCCTCTCCGTCCGGGGTCTGGTAACGGATCCCCTCTACGCCTTCCTCAGTCGCGATACGCTTGCCCTTGCGCAGCAGAACCCTCGTGGTGTGCACGTTTTCGCCGATGGCGATGAATTTCGGATCGATGGCTTCGGTCACCCTTACTCTCCTTGAGTCTAATGTGTCGCGAATTTGTCCGGCATGGGCTTGAACTGGCAACCCTCGACGAACAGATCGAAAAAATCGGCCGTGGTTTCCAGTTCGATATGCTCGATGCCCTTGACCTTTTCTTCCAAGTCGCGCCGCTTGCGCCGGGACAGCAGGATTTCGCGGGCGCCCTGGATGGCGGCGTTGCCGACCTTGACGATCCGGTCCTCGGACACCGGCGCCAGCAACCCGATGTCGATGGCGTTGCGGACATCGAGGTAATTGCCGAAAGCGCCCGCGAGATAGAGCTTGGACACCGCGTCCGGATCGATCCCCAGGCTGCGCATGACGATGAGCTGGCCGCAATAATTGGCGGCCTTGGCCTGGCCGAGGTTGCTCGCGTCTTCCTTGGAAAAAGTGATGCCGTGCTCGGGCACGACCATGAGTTCGAACCGCTTGCGATCGTCGGTGAACACGCCCTTGGCCGTCATCCGCCCGTGGCGGCGAAGCTCGGCGAGCAAATCCACCAGGCCCGAGCCACAGAGACCCTGGGCCGGCGCGCCCCCGATCGTGCGATATGCGGCCGGGCCGCCGTTGGCGGGCAAACGGATAGATTCGATCGCCCCGTCATGGCCGGGCATGCCGTATTTGATCAGCCCGCCCTCGAACGCGGGTCCGGCCGGGCAGGACGCGGCGACCATGCGGCCTTCGCGCGCGGCAACCACCTCGGTATTGGTGCCCACGTCCACAAGCATCACCACCTCGTCACCGCCGGCGGCCATATCGACCGCGATCAAATCGGCCGCGGCGTCGGCGCCGACATGGCTCGCGATCAATGGCAGACCGTAGATCCGGGCCTTGGGATTGACCCGCAGGCCCAGGCGCCGGGCGCGGTCGAGCAAAGCCGTGTGCGGGCGCGCGCCGGCCCGCCAGGCGGTCTCGATCACCGATTTATAGGGTTTCTGGCCTATGCTCTGAACGTCGAGCTTGAACAGGATGTCACGCATGGTCGAGTTGGCGGCGACGACGATCTCGTAGATTTCGCTGCGCTTGAATCCCAGACTCTTGGCCATGTGCAGGATTTCGCGGTTGATCGCCGCGACCACCGCGTGCTGGAGTTCGCCCTTCGCCTCGCCGCCGTCATAGGAGATGCGATGCATAACGTCGCTGCCGCCGAAACGCTGCGGATTCTCGAAACTGCAGGTTCGCAAGCCCCGGCCGGTTTCCAGGTCCATCAAAGCCATCACCACCGTGGTGGTGCCGAGATCAACAGCCAGTCCCAGGAGGCGGCCGCGAAACCGATCGATCGTCTCGCCCCCGTAGCACACCGCGTCGTCCCGGCGCGTCACCATCGGGTCCAGATCCGTGACCGTTTTGGCCCGGGTCTGGGTCAGAATTCGGGGCCTCCGCCGCAACGGCGTGAAGACCACATCCAGGTCTTCGCGATCGATCACCGCCTGACAGGCCAGCCGGTAATTGCCGGTCAGGAAGGATTCGGCTTCTGTCGGGGCCGTCAATGCCTCGACCCCGCGGTGCACCTCGACCACGCATTCATGGCACCGGCCGGCGCGGTCGCAGGACGTGGGCACCTCCACCGCAAGCTCGTCGGCGTAATCGAAAATCGTCTTGCCGCGTTCGAGCTTACGCGCCTCTCCTTGATGGGAGATCGTGGTCAATCGCCGGTCTCGCCCGGGTCTTGTCGGCCACGCCGGGCCAGCGACGCCGTTTTGATCTTTTTGATCTTGGCCTTGGCCCGGCGGTAATTGCTGGGATCGGTCTCCCAGGCGCTCCGGTATTCGAGCTCCGCGTCATGGGCGCATATCGCGGGATCGTCGTCCGCCGCCGGGGGGCGCTGATTGCGACACCGGAATTTGGCCGTGCATTGATCGTGGCGATTGCGGTAGGGGCAGCGATGCTGGGATTGCACCTCGGCTTGGGCGACCATGCCCGAAAACAAATCGGCGATCCGGTCGAGCCGCTTCTGGTAGGCGGCTTTGTCGGTTTTCTTCATCGGTCGGGGCCCACGCGCGCTTAGTCCCCGGCCCCGGCCGTCGCCAACTGCTTGGCCAGCGCGACGCAGGCCAGGGCATCCTTGGCGTAGCCGTCGGCGCCCATGTCCTCTGTGAATTCCGGTGTCACGGGCGCGCCACCGACCATGATCATCAAATCATCGCGCAAATCCGCGTCGATCAACGCCTCGATGGTCTTGCCCATATTGGGCATGGTGGTGGTCAGCAGGGCCGACATGCCGAGGATCGGCGCCTGATGTTCCTCGACGGCTTCGATGAACTCGTCATCGGACGTATCGACACCCAGATCGACGACCGTGAATCCGGAGCCGCGCAACATCATGATGCAGAGATTCTTGCCGATATCGTGCAGATCGCCCTTGACAGTTCCCATGACCACGGTCGCGATCGGTTCGACCCCGAAATCCGACAGGATCGGCT
>CAJWQN010000207.1 GCA_913045505.1 uncultured Rhodospirillaceae bacterium
CCCCCCTCCCACCGCTCCGATCCGGCCCGCCGGAACTGATCGTCCCGTTTGCTTCGACCCCTGATCGCACATCCATCCTCTCCCTCCTCCCTCCGCCCACAACCACCGCCGCCGCCCGATCCCACGGGCGGCGGTTTTTTTGGTGCCGGGTCGGGGGTCTCGGGGGCGCTAGAACGCCTGGCTGAGAAGTTCGATTTCGTCCGCGCGGTGGATCGTGATCAGGCCCCGATCGACGCTGATCAGGCCGGTGGCCTGCCAGGCCCGGAGCTGCTTGTTGATGCTTTCCCGGCTGGTGCCGAGCAGATTGCCCAGATCCTGCTGGGACAGTTTGAGCGTGATCCGGGTCCCCGAATCGATGGTCTCGCCATAGCTCGCGGCAAGGCGCATCAGATGCTTGGCCAGCCGGGACGGCAGGTTCAGAAACACCGCGTCCTCGTAAAGGTCGCTGACCCAGCGTATGCGCTCGCACAACACCACCAGCAGGCGGGTCGAGAGTTCCGGGCGGGCATTCAGGAAGGGCATGAAATCGCGCCCGTCGATGACCAACAGCTCGCTCGGCTCCATGGTGTGGGCGTCGGCCGAGCGCTCCTTGCCGTCGATCAGGGCGATCTCGCCGAACAACTCGCCGGGACCGAGGATATTGAGGACGATTTCCTTGCCGTCCCCCGAGAGGGTGCTGATCTTGATGTGGCCGTTCAGGATCGCGAGCAGGCTGTCGCCGGCATCGCCCTTCTGGAACAGAAGCTCGCCGGCCACGCACCGGCGCTGGCGGGCGAATGTGAGCAGCTGGTCCAACTCTTCGGCGTCGAGATAGCGGAGCAGGAAATGCTTGGACAGGATGGCGCGCCATTGGGCCGTCGGACTGGTGCCGATCGAGGCCGCCATCGGTGCTAGGTCCAGGCCTGCTTGTACAGGTCGACGATCTCGGCCGGGCTCGGCACGCGCGGATTGTTGCCGGGCGAGCCGGACGCCAGGGCCTGCTCGGCCATGGTCTCGAGCAAGGAAAAATACCGTGATTCGTCGATGCCGTAGGCCTTCGGGCTCGGCACTTCGAGTTCGGCGTTGAGCCGGGCCAGTTCGTCGAGCAGCCCGGCCACGGCGGTTCCGTCGTCGGCGTCGGCCGCCGCCGCGCCCATCGCCCGGGCGCAATCGGCATAGCGGCCGGTGGCCTCCGGCGCCGAGAACGCGGCGATCGCCGGCAACAGCATGGCATTCGACAGGCCGTGGGGGACATGAAAATGGGCGCCGATCGGTCGGCTCATGCCGTGCACCAGGCAAACGGAAGCGTTGGAGAACGCCATGCCGCCCTGGGTCGCGGCCAGCATCATCGCGGCGCGCGCGTCATGATCCTCGGGCCGGCGGCAGACGGTTCGGATATGGCGCGCGACCAGGCCCATGCAGGACAACGCCATGGTGTCGGCGAACGGGTTCCGCTTCTTGCTGACATAGGCCTCGATGGCGTGGGTCAGGGTATCGAGGCCGGTGTCCGCGGTCAGCCGCCACGGCATGGTCAGGGTCAGGGTGTAATCGACCAGCGCCGCCGCCGGGACATAGGCTAGGCCCATGCACAGCATCTTCTCGTTGGTCTCGGTGTCGGTGATCACGGTGAACCGGGTCACCTCGGAGCCGGTGCCGGCGGTGGTCGGGATGGCGATGACGGGGAAGTCGGCGCGATCCACCTCCGCCGGCACCTTGTAGTCGCGCATCGCGCCGCCATGGGTGGCCAGCACCGCCATCGCCTTGGCGGTGTCCATCGGGCTGCCGCCGCCGAGCGCGATCAGGCTATCGAAGTCGTCGCCCCGGAGCACCGCGACCCCGGCCGCGATGACATCGGTGGTCGGGTCCGGCACGGTATCGGCGAACGCCCGCCAGGGAATGGCGGCGTCGTCCAGGACTGACGTGATCCGCCCGAGCATGCCACAATCGCGCATATAGGGATCGGTCACGATCAACGGACGCCCGACCCCGAGCTTGCCGAGAGTCGCCGCGATCTGGCGATGCGCCTCGGCGCCCACGATCAGCAGCTTGGGCAAGGTGATGGTCGCTGGACCGGCGGCGGTCATGGCCTGATGTTCCCCCCTCTAGGACCCCGCGATCACGCGGCCGCGGGGCCGGCAATTGGCGACGCCCCCATTATAGGCCGGATTGGTCGCCATCGGCGAGCCATAGAGATTGGTGACAATGGCGGCGATGGAGGCTGGCCAAACGCGCGGGGCGGCCGGGGGCGGTTCGATGCCAGGGTGATCCTTGCTCAGCGCGAGCGCCGTTCCAGGCCCCGTTGCTCCAGCCGCCAAATGAAATCATCGATGCGGTCCTGGCCGAAGAACGGCTCGCCGTCGAACACCATCAGCGGCGTGCCCCAGTGACCGGCTTCTTGTTGGGCGCTCTGATTGACGTCGATGATCGCCTCGAAATGGTCCGGGTCGGCGGCGATCGCGGCATCGAGTTCGGCCAGGTCCAGGCCCGCCTTGGCCACCGCCTTGGCCAGATGGTCACCCTTGTCCCAGCCGTCCACCGTGCCGCCGAAAATCAGACCGCTGACGGCGACGATCATGTCCAGGCCCCGGCCCCGTTCCGCGGCCGCGGCGGCCATGCGGGTCAGGCGGTGGATATAGGGCTGGTCCTTGGCGATGGTCCGGGTCTCCAGGTCCTGGACGACCGGGTCGGGCCTGGGCCACTCGAACGGCATGCCATGGCGCTCGGCGGCGCGCCGGGTGTCCATGACCAGATAGCGCAGCCACATCGGATTGATCGACTTGAAGAAGTCCGGGTCGCGCACGGCCAAGGCGTAGACCGGCCTGACCGCGACCGCGACATCGAAATCGCGCACCAAGGCGGCAATCCGCCCGGTCGCGATATAGGAATAGGGCGACCGCATCGAATAGAACAGATCGAATTGGAGTGTCATGACCCGAGAATCCCCAGTTGGCACCCCTCGCCAAGGGCGGAGGATGGTAGCACGACGGGCGATCGCACCAAATCTCCGATCCCGATCCCCACCAAAAATCTTATTAAGGTGACAGCTAATTACGGGCAGCTAATTACGGGGACAGTATATTTAATTCGCAGCTAATTACGAGGGCAATTACGGACAATTACGGGGACAGTATATTTAATTCGGAGACACGGGGACAGCACATTTCATCCGGAATTAAATATACTGTCCCTCTATCTTCCTTGCCGTACCGGAATTAAGTATACTGTCCCCGTAATTGAATTAAGTATACTGTCCCCGTAATTTCTGTCCCCGTAATTTCTGTCCCCGTAATTTGCCCGCTTAGCGGTGGGCCATGGAGGGGAAATCGTCGATCCCCAGGGTCGCGCGGAAATCGGCGCTGTCGGCCATTTTGTCGTCCTCCAGCGGGATACCGGTGGCATCGGCGATCCGATCGATGGCGTTGAACAGCGCCGCCACGGCGGCCGTATCGACCAGGGCTTCGGGCCCGAGGGTGGCGTTGAGTTCGCGCCGCGCCGTCGCCAGCGCCGCCTCGTCGGTGCCAAGGATCGCCTCGGCGAAGCGGCTCAACAGCCGCCCTTCGGGCACCCCGCCGTCGCCGTCGCCGTCGCCGACGATCGCCGCCAAGTCGTAGTCCGCACCGTCATGCCGGCCGCTCGCACGGAGCAGCAAAGTATGACTGGTGGTTCAGTAGACGCAGCCGTTGAGCGACGAAACCCGGCCGGCGACCAGCTCGATCTGGGCCCGACTGATGGCCCGGTGCTCGGTGGCGAAGTCCGGTATGGCCGCGGCCGGCAGATACTGCGTATCGGATATGTCGAAGAATCCGCGCAGCTCGGCCGGCACCAGGCTCAGCGCCCGGCGGATATAGGCGGCGGGTCGGCCGGCGGGGTAGAGGTCGGCCTCGGCGCCGGTGGCGTCCTCGGGTGCCAGCAAGGGCACCCAGGCTTCGCCTTCGCCGAGGCCTTGGGGCCGGCGGCGCGTGGGCGCGCCATCTTCCGCCACGGGCAAAGGCCAGGGTGCGAGGCCGAGGCCGCGGGCGAAGGTGTCGATGGCGACCGTCTGGGCCAGCACGCCGACGGTCTCGACATAGCGCTCGACCGTGACCGCGCCCCCGGTCACCTGTTCGAACCAAGCCGGCTTGAGCCGCGCCGAATCGGTCCGGACCCGGTGGACGACCTCGATCAGGCCATCCTCGAGCGCGCTCAACCGGTCGTGGGCGCCATCGACCGTATAGGGCGAGAGCGCATCCTTGCGCCGCCGGCAAAGCCCGCAGTCCGCGGCGTTGCGGGTCTCGGCCATGATCGCGACACGCTCGGCCCCCGACAGCCAAGTGCCGGGCGCGGCCAGCCGTTTCCAGGCACGCCCATGGGCAGCGACCAGATCGTCGCGCACCGCCACCGATGCCTGCTCATAGGAGAGGTCGGTCATTGCTCCTCCCGGATAGCCAACGGTCCAAGAATAGGCGAGCGCAAGGCGGTTGGCGAGAGCCTGGGAGGGGGAGGCGCAATTCCCTCGGGTTCGCCATCGGCCCCCGCAAAAGTGTTTTCGATCCGGCGACCGGCTCTAACCGGATTAAGGGGACATTGCGGATTAAGGGGACATTGTACTTTATCCGACAGTTTTTCAACGCAGTCCGATGTGGCATATGGGGCGTGGCATGGGACCTGGTAGCCCCCTGTTGCTCCCGCAAGGCGGCCGGCGTAACGTTCTCGGCCGAGGCGCGCCCGGCCGGTCGGGCGCGGCGGACGGACGGTGTGGGGCGGCGATCATGAGGTCTTTGATATCGGGTGCCGTGGGTCTGGTCCTCGGCGCTCTGATCGGTCTCTATGGTCTGGCGCCGTCGTCGCGGCCGGCGCCGGCCACCGGTGGCGCCGACTCGGGCGATTCCGCGGACTCCACCGCCGGCGGCGGGCGCGCGGCCCCGACGGTGCATTTCAAGATGGCCAGCGCCTATCCCGGCGAGCTGGTCCAGAGCGGCACCCGGTGCCGGGCCCTTGAACGGGAAATCGCCGCGGTCTCCGACGGCCGGGTCCGGCTCCAGTTCTTCGAGCCCGGCGCCCTGGTGCCGGCGTTCGAGATTTTCGACGCGGTCTCGTCCGGCGCGGTCGATGCCGGCTGCTCGGTGTCGGGCTTCTGGGCCGGCAAGATCGCGGCCCTGCAAATCTTCGCGGCGATACCGTTCGGACCGGAACACGGCGAGTTCCTGGCCTGGATCTATTATGGCGGCGGCGAGGAGATGTTCCGCGAACTCTACGCCCGCCACAACATCCATGGCATGCATTGCGGCCTGGTGACCCCGGAGGCATCGGGCTGGTTCCGCACCGAGATCACCACGCTCGAAGATCTCAAGGGCCTCAAGATGCGGTTCTTCGGGCTCGGCGCCAAGGTGATGGACAAGCTCGGCGTCTCGACCCAGTTGCTGGCCGCGGGCGACATCTTCCCGGCCCTGGAGTTGGGCACCATCGATGCCACCGAATATTCGACCCCGGCCGCCGACCTCAAGCTCGGCCTCTATCAGGTCGCCAAGCACTACTATTTTCCGGGCTGGCACCAACCGGCGACGCTCGGCGAACTTCTGATCAACATGGACCGCTGGCGGGCGCTGACCGCCGCCGACAAGGCATTGTTCGAGATGGCGTGCAGCGACAACATCCGCCGCGGCATCGCCGAGGGCGAGGCGATCCAATTCCAGGCCCTGGCCGA
>CAJWQN010000208.1 GCA_913045505.1 uncultured Rhodospirillaceae bacterium
CGGACGACGACCTGGAGAGTGCCCAAGAGCACAAGAAGCGCCATATCGCCGCCAAGCTGCTGGTCGAGCCCAATCATAAGGTGCTTGACATCGGCTCGGGCTGGGGCGGGCTGTCGCTTTATCTGGCCGCGGAAACCGGTGCCGACGTGACCGGCGTGACCCTATCGACCGAGCAACACAAGGTGTCCCAGCGACGGGTGGCCGAGCGCGGCCTCGACCACAAGGTTCGCTTCCATCTCCGTGACTATCGCCAGGACACTTCGATTTACGATCGCATCGTCTCGGTCGGCATGTTCGAGCATGTCGGGGGCGGCCATTACGGCGAGTTCTTTCGCAAGGTCCGCGATTCATTGGCCGAGGACGGCGTCGCCTTGATCCATACTATCGGTCGGATCGAGGAGCCGGGCACGACCAACCCGTTTATTCGCAAGTACATCTTTCCGGGCGGCTATGTTCCCGCCATGTCGGAAGTGGTGTCGTCGATCGAGCGCACCGGACTCTACGTTACCGACATCGAGGTGCTGCGGCTCCACTACGCCGAGACCCTGCGCGCCTGGCGAACCCGGTTCGTGGCCAGTTGGGATCGCGCCAAGGCTCTTTATGACGAGCGTTTCTGCCGCATGTGGGAGTATTACTTGGCCGCGAGCGAGGTTTCGTTCCGCCACCTCGGCTCGGTCGTGTTCCAGTTTCAACTGGCGCGACGCCAGGACGCGGTGCCGCTGACTCGCGACTACGTCACCGACTGGGAGCGGGACCGCAGCCACCGGAAGAGCGTGGCGGCTTGAGCGGCACGTTTATCCTCGGGATTCTTTTTCGTCCACAGGCGCGGGGGCTTATCGTCGGCGAAGTGCCGGAGTAAGGTCCGGTCATGGACCGCGGCCCATCAGCAGCCAGCATCACCGCCACCGGCGACCACGATGCTGTCACCTCGGACTACCGCATTCAGCCCCAGAACATCGAAGCCGAGCAGGCGCTGCTGGGCGCCGTCCTGATCGACAACGAGGCGCTCGACAAGGTCTCCGCCTTCCTCGAGCCGGATCATTTTCACGTGCCCGTCCATGGCCGCATCTACGAGGCCGCGCGAACCCTGATCCAGCGGGGCCAAGTCGCCAACCCGGTCACGCTCAAGGCGTTCTTCGAATTGGACGAGGGCCTTGCCGATATCGGCGGCGCCCAATACTTGACACGCTTGGCGGCCAGTGCCGTCAGCCTGGTCAATGCCGAGGCCTATGGCCGCCTCATTCACGACCTGTGCCTGCGCCGGGACTTGATTCGCCTGGGCGACGACCTGGTCGAGACCGCCTACGACCCGGAAGTCGATGACAGCGCGGCGGCCCAGATCGAGCGCGCCGAAGGCCGTCTGTTTCAGCTTGCCGAAACCGGCCAGCACGAGGGCGGCTTTCGACCATTGTCGAGCTCTCTGGCCGAGGCCGTGCGCAACGCCGAGGCCGCCTATAAGCGTAAGGGCCAACTGTCCGGGGTCGCGACCGGGCTGATCGATCTCGACAATCTGCTCGGCGGTCTGCACCGATCGGACCTGATCGTGATTGCCGGGCGGCCGTCGATGGGCAAGACCGCGTTGGCCACCAACATCGCTTTCCATGCCGCGCGCGGCTTCCGCCAAGAGGTCGGCGAGGACGGCGAGACACGAACGGTGGACGGTGCCGTGGTCGGCTTCTTCTCCCTGGAGATGTCGGCCGAGCAGTTGGCGACCCGCATTTTGGCCGAAGAATCCAAAATCCGCTCCGACCATATTCGGCGCGGCAAACTCAAGAACGAGGACGCCTTCGTCGCCCTGGTCCAGGCCAGCCAGCGATTGAGCGAAGCGCCGTTGTATATCGACGACACGCCGGCGCTGACCGTCGCCCAGTTGCGCACCCGCGCCCGCCGGCTCAGGCGGACCCACGGCTTGTCGATGGTGGTGGTCGATTATTTGCAGCTCTTGCGCCCGATCTCCAAGGTCGACAGCCGAGTCCAGGAGATCTCGGAAATCACCCAGGGCCTGAAGGCCGTAGCCAAGGAACTCGATCTGCCGGTGATCGCCCTGTCACAGTTGAGCCGTGCTGTCGAGCAGCGCGAGGACAAGCGCCCGCAACTTTCCGACCTGCGCGAATCGGGCACCATCGAGCAGGATTCCGACGTGGTCATGTTCATCTATCGCGAGGAATATTATTTGGAGCGCGGCGAGCCCCAGCAACGGGCCGACGAAAACGACGAGAAATTCCAGCAGCGCTACGGTCGCTGGCAGGAACGCTACGAACGGGCCGCCGGCCTTGCCGACGTGATCATCGCCAAGCAGCGCCACGGCCCGATCGGAAACGTCCGGCTCCGGTTCCTGCCTGAAACCACCAAGTTCGAGACCTACGCCGCGGCGGAGCGCCTGCCGGACCCGATCGGCTGATGAGCGATATCGACCGCGCCGGCGCGGTGCTGACCATCGACCTCGGCGCGATCCGTCGCAACTATGCCGATCTCCGCGGGCGGCTCGGGTCCGGGGCCAGGCTGGCAGCGGCGGTCAAGGCCGATGCTTATGGTTTGGGCGCGATCCCGGTCGCCCGCGCCTTGGCCGATGCCGGCTGTGTCGATTTCCTCACCGCCACCCTCGACGAAGCGATCGTCGTTCGCGAAGGCCTGGACCGGCCGAACATCTACGTGCTCAACGGCCCGCCGCCGGGGACGAGCGGCGAATTTCTGAACCACCGGCTGATCCCGGTTCTCAATGATCTCGACCAGATCGCACGTTGGGCCGCCGAGAGCACGGATGCACCGGCGGCCCTGCATGTGGACTCCGGCATGTGCCGGCTGGGATTGTCCGAAGCCG
Organism: uncultured Rhodospirillaceae bacterium; assembly: GCA_913045505.1. Classification (GTDB taxonomy): domain Bacteria; phylum Pseudomonadota; class Alphaproteobacteria; order UBA7887; family UBA7887; genus CAJWQN01. Next base: position 2,822 of record CAJWQN010000208.1, read on the forward strand.
ACGTCGAGCGGCTGCGTGCGGCACCGGGCCAACTCGACCGGGTTCGGATCGCCCTGCTGGTCAGTCACCTCGCCTGCGCCGACGACGCCGGGCACCCGATGAACGCGGCCCAGCGGACCACCTTCATCGACCGGATTGCCGCCCTGCCCGAGCCGGCGCGCCGCGGTGCCGAGGTCAGCCTGGCCAATTCCTCGGGCATCTTCCTGGGCCCCGATTTCCACTTCGACATGGCCCGTGCCGGGGCCGCGCTCTACGGCATCAACCCCTGTCCGGGCACCCCCAACCCGATGGCGGAAGTTGTTCGTTTACAAGGGAAAATCGTCCAGGTCCGCGACGTTGACAGCCCCATGACCGTTGGCTATGGTGCCAGCCATCGCGTGACCCGAAAGGGGCGAATCGCAACCGTTCCGGTGGGCTATGCGGACGGATTTATCCGCGCCTTGGGCAACCGCGCCAGCGGTTATATTGGCGCCGTCCGCGTTCCCGTGGTCGGACGGGTGTCGATGGATGCACTCACACTTGACGTTTCCCACGTCTCTCCGCGACTGGCCATGCCCGGCAGCATCGTCGACCTGATCGGTGGTGCGCGGCCGCTTGATTCGGTCGCCGCCGAGGCCGGCACCATTGGCTACGAGGTCTTGACCGGCCTGGGCCCAGGCCGGCGGGTGCCGCGCCAGTATCTGGACGGAGACGCCTGATCGATGAATGTCCTGGCTCCGCTCGGCCGCGTGACCTTGATCTTTCTGGCCGCGACCGGGCGGATCGTGCTGTTCACGGCGAGCAGCCTGTCCCATTGCGTTCGCCCGCCGATCTATCCGCGCCTGATCGGCCGCCAGATGATCGACATCGGCTACTACTCGCTGCCGGTGGTGGGATTGACCGCGGTCTTCACCGGCATGGTGTTGGCACTGCAAAGCTATACCGGATTCAGCCGGTTCGCCGCCGAAAGCGCGATCCCCAACGTGGTGGTGGTGTCGATCACCCGCGAGTTGGGACCGGTGCTGACCGGATTGATGGTCGCCGGGCGGATCGGCGCGTCGATGGCCGCCGAGATCGGCACCATGCGGGTGACCGAGCAGATCGACGCTCTGTCCACCCTGTCGACCAATCCGTTCAAGTATCTGGTCGCGCCACGCCTGATCGCCGCCTTCGCCATGCTGCCGCTGCTGGTGGTGGTCGCCGACATTATCGGCATCATGGGCGGCTACATGGTCGGCGTACACAAGCTCGGCTTCAACGCCTCGATCTATCTCGACAACAGTTGGGATGCCATGGAGGTCCTCGACGTGGTGTCCGGCCTGGTCAAGGCGGCAGCCAACGGCCTGATCATCGCGCTGATGGGATGCTATCACGGCTACCACAGCCGCGGCGGCGCGCAGGGTGTCGGCGCGGCGACCACCAACGCGGTGGTCTCGGCATCGATTCTGATCCTGACCGCCAACTACGTCATCACCGAGCTGTTTTTCGCGATATGACCGATAAGCCGAAAATCAAGATCTCGGGCCTCAGCAAGCGGTTCGGCTCGAACGTGGTTTTGAGCCAGCTCGACCTCGAGGTCGGGCGCGGTGAATCGGTGGTGGTGATCGGCGGCTCGGGAGTCGGCAAATCAGTGATGATCAAATGTGTCTTGGGTTTGATCCACCCCGATTCCGGGAGCATCGAGATCGATGGCGCCGAGACGATCGGGCTTTCGGAGCGTGACCGGGACGCGATCGGCCGCAAGTTCGGTATGCTGTTTCAAGGCGCGGCGTTGTTCGACTCGCTGAACGTTTGGGAGAATGTCGCCTTCGGCCTGATCCAGGGCCGTGGCCTGGACCGCCCATCCGCGCGCACGATCGCCCATGAGAAGCTGGGCGCGGTCGGCCTCGGCGCCGACGTCGGGCGGCTCTATCCGGCCGAATTGTCGGGGGGCATGAAAAAGAGGGTCGCACTCGCTCGGGCGATCGCCGCCGAGCCGGAGATCATTTTCTTCGACGAACCGACCACCGGACTCGATCCGATCATGGGCGACGTGATCGACAGGCTGATCGTCGACTGCGTGCGCCAGCTCGGCGCGACCGCCCTGTCGATCACCCACGACATGGCCAGCGCCCGCAAGATCGCCGATCGCATCGCGATGATCCACGAGGGCCGGATCATATGGGCGGGGCCGACCGGCGACGTCGATGCCAGCGGCAATCCTTATGTCGAACAGTTCATCCACGGCAACGCCGAGGGACCGATCCAGATGCAGGTCCGGGCGCTATGATCGGCAGTGAATCCGGCCCGGAGGCTTGAGGATAATGGCACGCCCGTCCAATGCCCATGTCTGTCAGGCCTGTGGGGCGGCGACCGCCAAATGGAGCGGGCGCTGCGACGCCTGCGGTGCCTGGAACACCATCGTCGAAGAAGTGGTCCGGGAGGCGGTGCCCAAGGGTTTGTCGGGCGGGCCGGGCCAGCGCATCGCCCTGGGCGATATCGCCGGCGGCGACGAGGCGCCACCGCGCCGCGCCACCGGCATCGCGGAATTCGACCGGACGCTCGGCGGCGGCCTGGTCACCGGCTCGGCGGTCCTTATCAGCGGCGATCCGGGGATCGGCAAATCGACCCTGCTGCTGCAGGTGGCCGCGGCCCTGGCTCGGGCGGATGGCCGCTGCATCTATGTTTCGGGCGAGGAATCGATCGACCAGATTCGGCTGCGCGCCCGGCGACTGGCCCTCACGGCATCACCGGTAAAACTGGCCGCGGCGACCAGCGTGCGCGATATCGTGACCAGCCTCGACGACGCCGGCGCGCCCGATGTCCTGGTCATCGATTCGATCCAGACCATGTTCGTCGATTCCCTGGAATCGGCGCCCG